>DATNIU010000136.1:0-48433 GCA_035604275.1 Streptosporangiaceae bacterium
TAGGCGGGCGGGGGCTGCGCGGGCGGGGCGTAGGCGGGCGGGGGCTGCGCGGGCGGGACGTAGGCCGGCGGGGGCTGCGCGGGCGGGACGTAGGCCGGTGGGGCCTGGGCGGGCGGGACCTGAGCCGCGGGCACCGGGGCCGTGGGGGCCTGGGCCGGCGGGACCTGGGCTACCGGGGGCTGGGCTACCGGGGACTGCGAGTAGCCGAGCACCCGGGCGAATACTCCGGCCGCCCACAGCGCGCCCGAGGTGTCCACGGCGGTCCGGGCCGTCATCTCCGCCGCCGCCATCGTGACCGCCGCCTGCGGCGAGATGCCCTGCCGCACTCGTTCGGCCAGCAGCTCTGCGACGCCAGACCGCGCCGCCGCGGTCAGCAGCGCGATCTCGCGCGGCAGCTGCGGAATGTCATCGTGCAGCAGTCCCTCGAACATGTCAGCCCGCCCGAGCACCTGCTGGCCGAAGCCCTCGACCACCCGCGCGAGCGCCACGTCCGCCTCGCCGCGCGGATCCCACACCTGTTCCATCTGAACTCCTCATCGCAAAGGCTGGTAGGTTCCGTCCCGGAGTAACCTCGGGACGGATCGGCGGACCTGGCCGCTCATCCCGCGCTCTCCACGGCCGATCGGACGATGGACGCCCGCTTTCCCGCGAGCTGTATCTTCATCGGGCGCGCCAGCAGCCGCTGACCGGGCTTGACCTGCTTGGGGCCTTCTCCCGGCGCCTCCACGTCCCATACCTGCGTGGTGAGGTTCCGCAGCAGCACCGAGCCAGGAAAGCGGTCGTCGAGCTCGCCGGCCGCAATCGCCTGATCCGCCGGTCCGGGCAGCATGAGGTGCCTGCTGGTCAGCACGGCGCCGTCAGCGATCACGAGCGAGTAGGCCGGCGTCCTCAGCAGCAGCGGCGGAGCGGGTATCCGGCCGCAGTTCCAGCACGCCCTGCTGACGTCGCGCGGGTCGAACAGCAGCCCGGCGTGACAGGAATCGCACTGCCAGACGCAGTCCGACAGGCGGTACAGGGCTTTGCGCCACACTCCCTCGGTGAAGCGCCCGGTTAGCGTGGCATCCCTCAGCCCGGTGGTGAACGAGGTGACGAAAAGTTCCTGGAAGAAACGCGGGTATACCGGCCACCAGCTATTGACCGGATGATCGGGAACCGGGCGGTTGGACGGGTCCGCAGGGTCGAAGATGAACACCGGTGAGCGGCCGAAATGCTTCAGCAGCAAGTTCTCGTCGGACAGGCGCTCGCGCTCATCCGAGTAGGACTTCTCGACGGCGGCGCCCTCCAGCGGATGGCCATGACAGAACAGATAGAACAGGAACAGGGCCAGGGAGTACAGGTCGCTCTCGGTCGTCGGCGGCGCCTCGTCGAGCATTACTTCGGGTGCCATGAACTGAAGCGTTCCCTTGATCAGCGATTCTCCGCCGGTCGTGCCGACGTTGTCGTTGTCGATGATCGCGACGTCACCGGTGCTGGGATCGACGTAGAGATTGCCGAAGCTGATGTCCCGATAGCACAGCCCTTCGCTGTGCAGCGAGGCAAAGGCCTCTACCAGGTTCAGGCCTATCCTGATCTTCATCTGGAAATCCGGCGGCTCTTCGTCGGAGAGCATCTGGAAGCAGGTGATAAACCGGCTCTCCATCATCGGCATGATGTAGCCGAAGCCGTCGCGGCCCGGGCTGGATACCATGTCGATCGGCCAGATGAACGCGGGGTTCTTCGGCCGGCTGCCCTCTACCAGCTTGACCAGGCTGGCCTGCACCTTCTCGTCGAATGGCCGGCTGTGCGAGGGCCGGTACCACTTAATGGCCAGCTGGCGGCCGTTCACCTCGGTACGGAAGACCGTCCCCTGCCCGCCCCGGCCAAGGCGCTCGCGCACCGGCAGCGGATCGCGAGCGGAACGCATATAGACTGAGTCGCCAGTTTTGAGGTCAGTCATTCCGGTGACCATTTCTCGGAAGCTCGATCGACGGCGTTCCGGCCGCGCGCCGCGTGCGCTCGGCCCTGCCTGGCCGGCCGACGTCCGCGGAAGCCGGGCCGGCGGTCTTCGGCCTGGCCGTGTGCTTCCTCGTAGGTCTGGGCAGGGCAGGCTGGCTCACCGAAGGCCTCGGCAGGGCCGGCTGGCTCACGGTAGGTCTGGGCAGGGCCGGCTGGCTCACCGAGGGGCTGGGCGTCGCCGGCCGCGACCTGCTCACCGTGGGCCTGGGCGCTGGCGGGAATGTCGGGCGCGCCGCCGAGCCCTGTGATTGCAGGACCAGGAACGCTGCCAGCGCAATTGCTGCCAGCACGGCGCCGACCAGCCAGCGCTGAGTCCTCCTGCGCTGGCCTGGCCGCGGCGCCGCGACCGTGTCGCCGGGCGGCTCGGCTGCCTCGGCAGGCGGATGCGGGCGAGGTCGCGTCTGCTCGCTGGTGCGAACCGTCGCGCTCAGCAGCGTGCGGTCATCGGCATCGCCGGCCAGCGGCGGCCGTTCCGGCCGGGCGGCAGGGCTCAGCGCGACCGCCTCATTGAGCGCGAGCGCCGCCGTCGTATCGTCGCCACTGCCGTCTGAGGAGGCGCACAGCGTGGCCCAGGTGGTGAGCTGGCGGCCCAGCCAGCCGGTGCCGTGCTCGATGCCGAGGCCGACGAGATCGGCGGCGAATCCGGGCTGCCAGTTCTCGTCGGCCTGCGCATTGCCGTAACCGTCGGTCGCCGCGAAGATCGCGAAAAGGGGTGTCTTCGCCAGGCTGACTAGCGCGACCCGGAAGGCCGAGAGCGCGTCGGCCTGGCACATGCTGGTGGTTCGTGTTCCGTCGAGCCTGTCGTCGCCCGGAATCGGCGCGAGATGACGGCCATCGGGCCGGACCAGGAGGATCTCGCCATCGCCGATCTGGGCGAGCACCGCGACATCTGCCCGGACAACGGCGAGCAGCAAGGTGGAACCGTAAGGGATCTCGGCTGGGTCGTCTGGCTGGAGCGCAGCTGCTGCCTGAGCGTCGCTGATCGGGTCAGCCGCCAGATCGGCGGCGACCGCCGCCCGCCACCGCCCGACGACATCGGACACGAGCTGCCTGGCAGCCGCATGGGTAACCGCCGAGCCGTCCGGGACTGCCGATGCCCATTGCCTGGCCGCCGAGACTCCGGCGGCGACCGCGAGCCTGGACCCCCGGTCGCTGCGAAAATGGCGCGCATGGCCGTGACCGTCGGCCACGGCGAACACCAGCAGGCTGCCTGAATCCGGCAGCTCAAATCGCTCGGCCGCGACAGCATCCTGATTCGGGTTTCCGGCCCGGACATGATCCGCGCCGATCGCGCTGGCAACGTAGGCTTGCCACCGCCCGGCGTTGCCCACCGCAGCCGTCGTCCCGGCACGACGGCCATGATCGGACATAAGGTCACACCACCACGTCGTCGATGTCCTGGATGACCGGCCCGCTCGGGTCAGCCTCGCCGCCCAGCAGGTTTGCCGACCTGATGTTCGGATTGGTGACCCACAGTGACGCGCGATGCAGCTGGTCCGCGATCTGCTCCACATCTCCGGCCACGAGCACAGGCAGGCTCGAATTGCCGACGAACTTTGTCAGCGCTTCTGACTGCGCCATGCTGCCGATCGCGACGGCGATCCGCATGGCGTCGCGGCCGGCCGGGACCGAAAGCAGCGCCTCAAGGCCGGCGTCAAAATCGGCCTGCTCGTCGGTCGGCAGCCCGTCCGTGATCAGCACGAGCACTGGTCGCAGGCCCCTGCTCGCCTGATCGGTGGTAAGCGTCTGCGCGACCATGCGGAAAACCGGCGCCATGTTCGTCCTGCCCCCTGGTACCACTGACAGCGCCTTCCACCGCATATGGGTAGCTGGCAGAGGCTCATGGATGTGCCAGCGCGGTTCGGTGGCAAAGGCGATTGCCCTGATCAGGATCTGTTTCTCCTGCTCCCGCTCCCATGAGGCGAAATGCTGCAGCATGTCACCAATCGCGAAGTTCAGCGCCTGAATCTTTGCGCCTGTCATCGATCCGGAGCAGTCGGCCAGCAGGATGACGTGCAACGGGCGGCGAGCGATCCCCCCGCCAGGCATGACCGACTTGGTTCTCATGCTGTTGATGCCAACGCCGCTCATGCTGCTCATCCCTCCCCAAAGCAACCAGTCAAACCCCCCAGATTGCTACGCAATCGAGGCGTGCAGGCCGGCTATCTTTCATAGACAGGCGGTCAAAGTATGGCACGGCACGTCTTGGCATGTCTGCGCCCGAACGTCGGCGTATCCGCAGCGCGGCTGCCTTGCCGGGGTCTGCGCGCGAGCGGCAGGCAGGGGCATTCCGGCGGGGAAGTCTCTACAAACGAGGGGTCCGGCGGTACCGCTATCGGCCCCTCGGACAGGCCGCCGGGTCACGCTCAGTTGCGCTGCGGGCTGGCGGCCCACGCGATCATCTGGTCAGGCCCGGCCGGCGATCGGCCGGCCGGCGCGGCGGCGCGGCGGCCGGCCGGCCAGGTCGCCGCGGGCCCGACCACAGCGCCGGCGGCAGGTCGAGGTGCAGCGCTAGCTGGTACGCCGCGGCCTCATAGTTGACCCGCCAGCCGTGAAAGTGCGGCCAGGCCTCGTCGGCCGAGCGCTCAGCCATCCAGCCAGCGTCCCTGAGCCACTGCACCGCCTCGTCGAACTCGGCCCGGGTCAGCTCGATCGAGTCATCGGGACTCGGGTCATCGGCTACCGGCAATCGCAGGTTGGCCGCCAGCTTGCGGATGGTCAGGTAGCCGACCCGCAGCAGCGGTCTGGCCTGTTGCGGCGCGGAGGACGGGTTGAGCGCCATATGCAGCGCCGCGCCGTCGAGCACGGCAAGCAGCGAGAGCAGCCAGGATGCCGCCGGATCCGGTGACCGGAAATAGACCAGAGTGCGGTAGTTGACGTGACTCTCCGAGATGTCCGCGGCCCACTCTGCCCACCTGGCGTAGAGCTCCGGCAGGGCGGCGGAGTTGTCGATCAGCGCCTGCCTCGCGAGCAGCTCGGGTCCCCACGGCGGGGCCCCGGCGAGCGCTTCGAACATGGCGACCAGGGTCTCCCGGCGGTTGAACGCCGTGTAGAGCAAGGGCAGGTAGGAGATCAGCAGCGCGAGCACGGCAAGCCCGGACGCGGCGGCGGCGAAGACGATCGCGCTGGCGGCAGTCCCGGCCGGGAGCGCGAAGCCGAGCGTGAACAAAGACGATCCTGACTCGCGCAGTGCCTGCGGGAAGCTGCCAGCCGACGGCCAGAGCAGCAGGCCGAATCCGGCGAAGAGGCAGAGCAGCCAGCTGGTCAGCAGGCCGAGCAGGAACATAGGCGCCGAGACCGCCAGGATCCGCTCCCGCCGCGGCAGGTCATCCACCCTCGCGGTCAGCAGCCGGAACAGGCCGTATACCGCCGCCGACACGACCATGTTGAGCCGCGTTCGGGTCGCACGCGGGATCATGAAAGTCTTGATCACGCTTGCAGCGGTCAGGCCGAGCAGCAGCAGGCCGCAGGCGAAGCCGAGCCAGGCGATCACGAGCCGGGCCGCCCGGCGGTCCGGTACCGGCTAGCTGGTCCGCGTGCCGCCACCTGGCCGCGACTAGCGGGCCCGGCTGCCGCCGGTGCCTGCCGGCTAGCCGGTCTGCCGGCCGCCGGTGCCTGCCGCCTTGCCGGTCTGCCGGCCGCCGGTGCCTGCTGGCTAGCCGTTCTGCCCGCCATCGGCGCTCGCCGGGTCCGGGCCCGGCTGATCGGGCTGCCCGCCATTCCCGGCGGTTCCGGCCGCGTTCCCGGTGCTGGTCTGTGGGCCAGGCTTCTCGGCACCGCCCGGGTCAGGCGTCGCCGAGCTGTCAGGCGCGGCCTTGCGGCCCGGCTTATGCGCGGCGCCTGATCGGCCGGTGCCGCCCGGTACCGGGCCGGTGCCGGCAGGCTCGGCGCCCGCTGCCGCCGTGCCCGGCTTCTCAGCGCTGACGGACGGCACGACCTCGGCAAGCAGGTTCTCCAGCCGGCTGCCGGTCAGGCGGCGGAACGTGCGATGCGGCCGGGCTCGGTCAAGCACCGCGACCTCAAGCTGACTGGCATTGATCTCCGGCCGGTCCCCGTTGCCCTGGCCCGCCAGGCCGGCGATGGCGACCGTCAGCGCACCGGAGAGAGTCAGGCCCTCGGCGTAACGATCCTTGAGCACGACGGCGATCTTCTCGGCCTGGCCGCCCATCGCCACGAAGCCATGCTCGTCCGCGACTGAGCCGTCGAAGGTGATCCGGTAGATCTGGTCCTCGGCTGCCGCCTCGGCCACCTCGGCGACGACGATCTCCACCTCGAACGGCTTGGGGCTGTCGGTGAAGATCGTGCCGAGCGTCTGCGCGTACCAGTTGGCCAGCCCGCGCGCGGTCACGTCCTGCCGGTCGTACTGGTAGCCGGTCAGATCCGCGTACCTGACCCCTGCCTTGCGCAAGATCTCGTATTCGTTGTACCTGCCGACGGCCGCGAAGGCGATCCGGTCGTAGATCTCGCTGATCTTGTGCAGGGCACGGGACGGGTTCGGCGCCACGAACAAAATCCCGGCGTCGTACTGGATCACCACCCCGCTGCGGCCTCGCGCGATGCCCTTGCGCGCATAGTCCGCCTTATCCTTCATCGCCTGTTCAGGCGAGACGTAGAACGGCATCGACACCGCTGGCTTTTCCCTTACTTGAGTTGTCGGCTGGTCTTGGCGGTCGCCCGCGCCGCGGAGCCGCGCGGGAGTTTCCTGTGCTGCCCGGTCGGCGGCGCTACTGCGCGGGCAACGCGGCCTGGCGCGGTGTCGAGGGAGGGCCGTCCGGCTCGCTCATCCGGCCCGCGATCACGGACTGCGCGACCGCGCCGGCCTGCTCGTCGGTGAGCCGCTCGTAGCCATCGGCCGTCACGGTCGCCACGACCGGGTAGATCCGCCTGGTCACATCGGGACCGCCGGTCGCTGAATCGTCGTCGGCCGCGTCATAGAGCGCCTGCATGCAGGCCATCACCGCTTCGGACGCGCTCATGCTGTCGGAATACAGCTTCTTCAGCGAGCCGCGGGCGAACACCGAGCCCGATCCGATCGAGTGGAACCTGTGCTCCTCGTACCGGCCGCCAGCGACGTCGTAGCTGAAGATCCGGCCGACGCCCTCGTCGGTGTCGTAGCCGGCGAAGATCGGAACAACGACCAGACCCTGCATCGCGCCGCCGAGATTGCTCCTGACCATGCTGGCCAGCCGGTTGGCCTTGCCCTCCAGCGACAGCGCCCGGCCTTCCAGCTTCTCGTAGTGCTCAAGCTCCAGCTGGAACAGCTTGACCAAGTCGACCCCGATGCCGGCCATGCCAGCGATCCCGATGCAGGAGTACTCATCGCTGCGGAACACCTTCTCGAAGTCCCGCTGCGCGATCATGTTCCCGGACGTGGCCCGCCGGTCCCCGGCCATTACCACGCCGCCGCTGAACTCGGCGGCCACGATCGTGGTGCCGTGTGGCAAGCTGGCTGCGAGACCGCTGGCTGCCAGGCCGCCGGCCCCGAGCCCGTCGGCCCCGCGCCCGCTCATCCGTTGTGCTGCGGGCAGCAGTTCCGGCGCTGCCGCCGCCAGGAACTCGCTGAACGACGAGGTCCCAGCGCTCAGATAAGCCGCGGGCATCAGCCTGGCGTTGAAGTCAGAACCCAAGGCAATCCTTCCTGATGCGCTGGCCGGTGCTGACCTTACTGGCACCGACCCTACCGACGCTGACCTTACTGTGCCGATCCCGCCCTTGCAGCGCCGGTCTACCGGTCACTCGCCGCCCTTCTGCACATATGACCGGACGAACTCCTCGGCGTTCTCCTCAAGAACCTCGTCGATCTCGTCCAGGATCGCGTCCACGTCATCGGTCAGTTTGTCGTGCCGCTCCTTAACCTCACTACTGCCCTGAGCCGCCTCGTCCTGGTCTTCCTCGGCGCGCCGAGACGTCTGCCGCTGCCCCCCAGTGTCCTTAGTCGCCATCTGAGATCCTCCAACCTCCGCGCTGCCACGTCCGCCGCCTCAAAGCTATCCTCGCCCCTAACCTCTCGCGCCAACCCTCACCGGCTGTTGCGGGCAGATCACGCCTGCGCGCCGAGCTGTCTGGTGGATGGCATGCCTGCGGTGCCAGCCGTTGCGCAGCAGGCGGCGCCGGGGGCGTGCTGTCCGCCAGCCGCGTGCCAGGTCTTGCGGTAACCCGCCTCAGTCCTTGCCAGTCAAAGCAGCGACGAGTTCAGCCGCCGTCTCACACCGGTCGAGGAGCCCGCCTACATGCGCCCTGGTGCCGCGGAGCGGCTCAAGGGTCGGCACGCGCTGCAGCGACTCCCTGCCGGGCACGTCGAAGATCACCGAGTCCCAGGATGCCGCGGCCACCGCCTCCGGGTACTGCCTCAGGCACCGGCCGCGGAAGTACGCCCTGGTGTCTTCGGGCGGGTTGGTCACCGCGCTGATCACATCCGGCTCGTCGAGCAGTCGCTTCATCCGGCCGCCGGCCACCAGCCGGTTGTACAGGCCCCGATCGGACCTGACATCGGAGTACTGCAGGTCGACCAGCTGGAGCCGGGGATGACTCCAGCCGAGCCCGTCCCTGGTCCGGTAGCCCTCGAGTACCTGCAGCTTGCAGACCCAGTCCAGCTCCGCGGCGAGCTGCATCGGGTCGTCGGCCAGCTGGGCCAGCACCGACTCCCAGCGGCTGAGCACGTCGGCGGTGAGATCGTCGACGTCCGCTCCGAACCGGTCCTCGGTGTACTTGCGCGCCAGCTCCAGGTACTCCATCTGAAGCTGGATCGCGGTGAGCTTCCTGCCGTCCCGCATCGGGATCAGGTGCTTGCACAACGGGTCGTGCGAGATCGCCCGCAGCTCGCCGACCGGCGCCTCGATCCCCAGGTCAACGGCCAGGAACCGGTCCTCGATCATCGAAAGCACCAGCGAGGTCGTGCCCAGCTTCAGGTAGGTGGACAGCTCGCTCATGTTGGCGTCGCCGATGATCACGTGCAGCCTGCGGTACTTCTCAGGATCGGCGTGCGGCTCGTCCCTCGTGTTGATGATCGGCCGCTTCAGCGTGGTCTCCAGGCCGACTTCCACCTCGAAGAAGTCGGCCCGCTGGCTGATCTGGAAGCCTTCCTCCCTGCCGTCGGCGCCACGGCCCACTCGCCCGGCGCCGCAGACAACCTGGCGGGTGACGAAGAACGGCGTGAGGTGCCTGACGATCTCTGCGAACGGGGTGGCCCGGCTCATCAGGTAGTTCTCGTGGCAGCCGTACGAGGCGCCCTTGTTGTCGGTGTTGTTCTTGTACAGCTGGATCGGCGCGGTGCCGGGCAGCGCGCTGGCCCGTGCCGCGGCCTCCTCCATGACCCGCTCCCCCGCCTTATCCCAGATGACAGCGGATAGCGGGTCGGTGCACTCCGGCGACGAGTACTCCGGATGAGCGTGGTCGACGTAGAGTCTGGCGCCATTGGTCAGAATGACGTTGGCCAGCCCGAGGTCCTCGTCGGTCAGCTGGGTCGAGTCCGCGGTATCACGGGACAAGTCGAATCCGCGGGCATCGCGAAGCGGGTTCTCTTCCTCAAAGTCCCATCGGGTTCGCCGGGACTTCGCCGCCGTCGCCGCGTGATAGGCATTGACGACCTGCGAGGAGGTCACCATCGCGTTCGCGCCGGGCTGACCGGGCACGGAGATGCCGTACTCGGTCTCGATCCCCATGACGCGGCGAACGCTCATGCCTCAGAGCCTAGTGCCGGACGGCGCGTACGGGTCACGACCGGCCAGCGTCACAGGTACTGGCCGGTGTTCGCCACGGTGTCGATCGACCGGCCGGCCTCGTTTCCGCTCTTTCCTGAGACCAGCGTCCTGATGTAGACGATGCGCTCGCCCTTCTTGCCGGAGATTCGTGCCCAGTCGTCGGGGTTAGTGGTGTTCGGCAAATCCTCGTTCTCGCTGAACTCATCGACGCATGCCGACAGCAGATGGGCGATCCGCAGGCCCTTCCGGCCGGTTTCCAGGAACTCCTTGATCGCCATCTTCTTCGCCCGGTCCACGATGTTCTGGATCATGGCGCCCGAGTTGAAATCCTTGAAGTACAGCACTTCCTTGTCACCGTTGGCATAGGTGACCTCGAGGAACCGGTTCTCCTGAGTCTCGCTGTACATCCGCTCGACCACCCGCTGGATCATCTCGGCGACCGTGGACTCAGCCGAGCCGCCGTGCTCCGCGATGTCATCGGGATGCAGCGGCAGGCCGGTGACCACGTACTTGGAGAAGATGTCCCTGGCCGCCTCGGCGTCCGGTCGCTCGATCTTGATCTTCACGTCGAGCCTGCCCGGCCGCAGGATGGCCGGGTCGATCATGTCCTCGCGGTTGGACGCCCCGATGACGATGACGTTCTCCAGCCCCTCGACCCCGTCGATCTCGCTGAGCAGTTGCGGGACGATGGTGTTCTCCACGTCGCTGGAGACGCCCGAGCCGCGGGTGCGGAAGATGGAGTCCATCTCGTCGAAGAACACGATCACCGGCATGCCCTCGCTGGCCTTCTCCCTGGCCCGCTGGAAGACCAGCCGGATGTGCCGCTCGGTCTCCCCGACGTACTTGTTCAGCAGCTCGGGGCCCTTGATGTTGAGGAAGAAGCTCTTCCCTTCCTTGGCTGCCTGGCTTGCCGTTCCCTCGATCGCGCCCTGGCTGGCCAGCTCGGCGGTCCGCCGCGCGACCTGCTTGGCGAGCGAGTTGGCGACCGCCTTGGCGATCAGCGTCTTGCCGCAGCCCGGCGGCCCGTAGAGCAGGACGCCCTTGGGAGGCCGCAGCTGGTGCTCCTTGAACAGCTCGGCGTGCAGGTAAGGCAGCTCGATGGCGTCCCTGATCTGCTCGATCTGCGATCCGAGCCCGCCGATCTGGTCGTAGGTGATGTCCGGCACTTCCTCCAGAATCAGCTCTTCGACCTCTGCCTTGGGTATCCGCTCGTATACGTACCCGGAGCGCGGTTCGAGCAGCAGCGAGTCGCCGGCCCGCAGGGTGCCGCTGAGCAGCGGCTCGGCCAGCCTGACGATCCGCTCCTCGTCCGCGTGCGAGATCACCAGAGCCCGGTCGCCGCCATCGAGCAGCTCCTTGAGCATCACGACCTCGCCGACCGTCTCGTATCCGAGCGCGATGACGACGTTCAGCGCCTCGTTGAGCACGAGCTCCTGGCCGGGACGCATATCTCCGAGCTCGATGCTGGGGCTGACCGAGACCCGCATCTTCCGGCCGCCGGTGAATACGTCGGCCGTGTCGTCCGAGTTCGCCTGCAGGAAGACGCCGAAGCCGGACGGCGGCTGCGCGAGCCTGTCCACCTCTTCCTTGAGCGCCACGATCTGGTCCCTGGCCTCGCGCAGGGTCGCGGTAAGCCGCTCGTTCTGCCCGGTCAGGCTGGCCAGCGCCGCCTCGGCCTGGTTCAGCCGGTCCTCGATCTGCCTGGACGGCCTGGGCGAATCGGCGAGCTTGCCACGGAGCGCGGCGACCTCCTCCTCAAGGAAGGAGATCTGGTCGGTCAGCACCTTAACCCTGACCTCGTCATCATGGCGTGCGGCGCGAGCGCTGTCGTCACGAGAGGCCATGCCCCTCACCCCCTCCTGCGAGCGGACTTACCTAGACCCTACCTACGCGAAGTCATTCCGTAACCTAGCGCCTGCCGCCGGTCTGGTCTTTCTGCTGATGCGATCCTGTCTCGCGACCACATCGTTACGCGTCATCTGCGGCACTGCCAGCCAGCTGCGGTGACCGGCTACCCCGCTCCACGTTGTCAGCTAACATCTGCCGCACCCGCTCCGACCTGCGCTCCTTTGGCTGGCCGGCGTCGCCTGGGCGGTGCCGTCACCCCGTCGGCAAGCCGGCGCGCGGTCACCAGGAATCCGGTGTGAGCCACCATCCTGTGGTCCGGCCTGACCGCCAGGCCCTCGACGTGCCATCCGCGAACCAGCGACTCCCATGAAGCCGGCTCATCGAAGCCGCCATGCCCGCGCAGCGCTTCGACTACCCGGGACAGCTGGGTAGTGGTCGCAACGTAGCTGCAGATCAGGCCGCCGGCGATGAGCCAGCCCGCAGCCGCCGCCACGTGCTCCCACGGTGCCAGCAGGTCAAGCACGACCCGGTCAAAATCCCGCAGCGGCTGCTGGTCTGAGACCGCGGGCTCGTCTGATGTCTCCGGCTCGCCTGGGCCGGCCGGTTCGCCTGGGCCGGCCGGTTCGCCTGGGCCGGCCGGCAGGCCGTCGGTGACCAGCCGCCAGGCTGGATGCGGCTGGCCGAAGCACCGTTCCACGTTGCGCCTGGCGATCTCGGCGAAGTCTGCCCTGCGCTCGTAGGAGACCAGCAGTCCCGCCTCGCCGATCGCGCGGAGCAGCCAGCAGGACAGCGCGCCCGAGCCCGCCCCCGCCTCGATCACCCGCGCGCCGGGGAAGATATCGGCCAGGCCGACGATCTGAGCGGCATCCTTCGGGTACACAACGGCGGCGCCTCGGGACATGGAGACCGTGTAGTCGGCCAGCAGCGGCCGCAGCGCGACGTACTGCGTGCCCCCGGACGCCCGCACGACGCTGCCATCTGGATGGCCGATCAGGTCGTCATGGGCCACCGAGCCGCGATGGGTGTGGAACGACTGGCCAGCCGCCAGGACGAGACGGTGCCTCCGGCCCTTGGGGTCGGTCAGCTGGACCTGATCGCCGACCTCGAACGGCCCGCGGCGCTGCGTGATCACGCGGCAAGGTTAGCGTCGGCCGCGGGCGGTCAGTCCGCTATACCCCGGCGAAGGCCAGATCGAGATCGGCGGTGGCCAGCACGCCGAACACCTGGCCGGTCGGCTCGATCAGCAGGTACTCACTCGCCGGGGTCTGCTGGACCGCCTTGATCAGGTCCATTCCCGTCAGGTCGGCGGAGAGCACGATCCCGGGGTCGAGCGTCCTGGCGAGCGAGCCAGCCTCGATCCAGGGCCTGCGCTCAAGCGGCGTGGCCTGAACGGCCGACTCGCTCACGATCGCGGTCGGCGTGTTCTCGTGGTCCACGACCACCAGCGCCCTGGCATCGGCCGCCTGCGCTCGCCGGATCGCCTCGGCGAGCGGCAGGTTGGCGAGCACCGGAATGGCCCTCCTGGCCAGGGTTCTGGCGGTCACCGCAGGCAGGCGCTCGCGGATCCTGGCTGCCCTGATGGCCTGGGTGGACTGGATCCAGATGAAGCCCGCGATGATCAGCAGCCAGATCCAGTAGAGATTGAGGAACGATCCGCTCGAGGCGCGCTGGCTGGCCAGCCCCAGGCCGACCAGGATGATCGCGAGGACCCGGCCCGCCCAGGCCGCGGCGACCGTGGCGCTGGCCTGCTTTCCGGTGATCTTCCATACCCCGGCCCTGAAGATCCGGCCGCCGTCCAGGGGCAGTCCCGGCAGCAAGTTGAAGATGCCGACGATCAGGTTCGCCAGGAACAGCTGGGTGATCAGCTGATGCGGAAGGCCGGCGGAGACCGCTCGGGCGAGCAGGTAGCCGAGCCCGGCGAGGACCAGCGAGATGGCCGGTCCGGCCGCGGACACCAGTGCCTCGCGGCCCGGTGTGGCGGGCTCCTGCTCGATCTCTGAGTACCCGCCGAGCGGGTAGAGCAGCACCCGGCGGACCGGCAGGCCGAACCGCCTGGCGACCACGCAGTGCGCGAGCTCGTGCACGAGGACCGACGCGTAGAGCAGCAGCACGAAGGCCGCCGCCACGACGTACTTGTTCGCCACCCCGACGATGTTGGTCTCGAGGCTGTTGGCGTACATCACCACCAGCACTACCGCGAAGATCAGCCAGTAAGGGGAGATGTAGACCGGGATCCCGAACGGCCGGGCAACCACCAGGCCAAGCCTCGGATCGCGCCGGGGCGGGCGATCCGGCGTCTGCTGTCCGGAGTCCTGCGTCCCGCGGTCCGGCGCGTCAGTTGCCACAACACGATGTTACGTGATTCGGGCCCTCGGGCGGCCTGGCTACGGCCTGCTATCCGGCCGGGTGCAGCGGCGACCGCGCGGGGCCCAGCGGACTGTCGGCAGCGTACTCTAGTCTGCCAAGCGTGGAGGACATCCCGATCGAGGCAGGCGCGGCGACCGCCACGGCAGTCGTGCGACAGGGCGCGGCGCCGGCCAGGTCGCTGTCGCCATCGCGCGCCGCCGACTTCCTGACCTGCCCGCTGCTCTACCGGTTCCGGGTGATCGACCGGCTGCCCGAGCCGCCGAGCGCAGTCGCGGCGCGGGGGACGCTGGTGCATGCGGTGCTTGAACGGCTGTTCGACGAGCCCGCCGCGAGCCGCAGCCCGGAGGTCGCGGCGCGGCTGCTCGAGCCCGAATGGGACCGGCTGGTGGCGGCCGAGCCCGAGCTGGCGGGCTTGTTCGGCGAGGACGACGACCGGGCCGTCTGGCTGTCCGGAGCCCGCGCCATGCTCGACCGGTACTTCACCCTGGAAGATCCGACGAGGCTGGAGCCGGCCCACAGGGAGCTTCAGGTGGAGGCTGCGCTGCCGTCAGGGCTGCTGCTCCGCGGCTACATCGACAGGCTCGACGTGTCGGCGTCGGGCGACGTCAGGATCGTCGATTACAAGACAGGCACCGCGCCGCGGGAGGACTTCGAGGCCCGTGCGCTGTTCCAGATGCGGTTTTACGCGGTCGTGCTCTGGCGGATGCAGGGCACGGTGCCCAGGCTGCTCCAGCTCATGTACCTAGGAAATGGCGAGATCGTGCGGTATGCGCCAGACGCCGCCGACCTGGCGGCGACCGAGCGCAAGATCGAGGCGCTGTGGCGGGCGATCGAGCGGGCGCGGGCGGCGGGCGACTGGCGGCCGCGGCCGGGCAAACTCTGCGACTGGTGCTCACACCAGGCGCTGTGCCCGGCGTTCGGCGGCACTCCGCCGCCGCTGCCGACCGAGCCGGCCAGCCAGCCAGCGCCGACCGCCGAGATCGGCAAGCCCGCGCCGACCGGTCAGCCCGAGTCAGCCGGTCAGCGCGTGTCGGCCGGGTCGGCCGGTTAGCCCGCGCTAGCCGTGTCGGCCGGTTAGCCCGCGCTAGCCGTGTCGGCCGGTTAGCCCGCGCCAGCCGTGTCGGCCGGTTAGCCCGCGTCGGCTGTGCCGGGCGAGTCGGCTGTGCACGGTGGGCTGGCTGTGCACGGCGGGCTGGCTGCGCAGGGCGGGCTGGCTGCGCAGGGCGGGACGGCTGCGCAGGGCGGGACGGCTATGCACGGCGAGCCGGCAGTACACGGCGGGCCGGCTGCGCGGGAACAATCCCCGAACGGCGTGCGAGACCTAAATCGAGATAGTACTTGACTTTCGATCTTGCGATAGTACGTAATGGAGACGGCCCAGACGACGGCGCGCGGGACCCGGATGGCATGCCCGGCGCCACCGGCGCACAGGACGCGACCGGCGGACAGGAACGGTGGACACGGAATGGCGATAATCGAGGCGCACGGGCTCGCCCGGACCTTCACCAGCCGCAGGCAGACGGTGGAGGCGGTCCGCGGCGTCGATCTGACCGTGCGGCAGGGCGAGATCGTCGGCTTCCTCGGCCCTAACGGCGCGGGCAAGACCACGACGCTGAGAATGCTCACCACTCTGCTGCGGCCGACCGCGGGGACCGCGACGGTCGCCGGAGCCGACCTGCTCCGCGACCCGGTCGGCGTCCGGCGCAGAATCGGCTATGTACCGCAGGCGATCGGCGTGACCGCGGGCGGCACCGACCCGAACTGCCTGGTCGGCGAGGAAATGGCGATCCAGGGCAGGCTCTACCGGCTGTCCGCCGGGCAGGCCGCCGAGCGTGCCAGGCTGCTGACCGATCAGCTGGAGCTGACCGGGCTTGAGGACCGGCTGTGCAAGACGCTCTCCGGCGGCCAGCGACGGCGCCTGGATATCGCGCTCGGCCTGGTGCACGCCCCCGTCGTGGTCTTCCTCGATGAGCCCACAACCGGGCTCGATCCGCAGAGCCGCAGCAACCTGTGGGAGCACATCGCCGGGCTCAGGGCCAGGCTCGGCACCACCGTCTTCCTCACCACGCACTACCTGGAAGAGGCCGACGCGCTGTGCGACCGGGTGCTGGTGATCGACAACGGGAAGATCATCGCCGAGGGCGTCCCCGAGGAGCTCAAGCGCAGGATCTCCGGCGATGTGGTCACCCTCAGCGTGAGCGGCGACCCGGCCAGGGCGAAGGCGATCCTGACCGGGCATCCGGGCGTCCGCGAGATCAGCGCCGACGGCCGGGCGATCCGGATGACGGTGGAGCACGGCGAGGAGGCGCTGCCCGGGATGCTCCGCGCGCTCGACGGCGACGGCATCACGATGGAGTCCATCCAGCTCGCCCGGCCGACTCTGGATGACGTCTTCCTGACCCTCACCGGCCGCTCGCTGCGCGACGATTCGCCGTCGGGCAGCCAGGGGCCGGCCGAGACCGACGACAGCGCGCTGGCCAGCGCGGGACGGAGCCACCAGTGACCGCCACCATCGTGACCGCCCCGCAGTCGGCGGCGGAGCAGGACCAGTCTGGTCCGGTCATCTTCCTGGCCGACACCATGCTGATCTTCAGGCGCCAGCTCCGGCTGTCGCTGCGGAACCCGGTCTGGGTGATCGTCGGGCTCATCCAGCCGGTGCTCTACCTGGCATTCTTCGGTCCGCTGCTGGCCAGGATCGCGAGCGGCGGCGGCATGCCCGGGGTGTCGTCCGGCAATCCGTACGGCTTCTTCGTGCCCGGGCTGCTGATCCAGCTTGGCCTGTTCGGCGCGGCGTTCGTCGGCTTCTCGATCATCGCCGACTGGCGGGCAGGTGTGATCGAGCGGTTCCGGGTGACGCCGGTCGGCCGGATGGCGCTGCTGGCGGGCCGGGTGCTGCGCGACGTCGTCACGCTGTCGGTCCAGGCGGTCGTGCTCGTGCTCGCCGGGCTCGCGTTCGGGCTGCGAGCGCCGCTGGCCGGGGTGCTGATCGGCCTGGCCTTCGTGGCGGTGGTGGCGGTCAGCCTGTCGGCGCTCTCCTACACCGTCGGCCTGCTGCTGAAGAGCGAGGACGCGCTGGCGCCGCTGATCAACATGATCGTGGTGCCGCTGATGCTGCTGTCCGGCATCATGCTGCCGATGACGCTTGGCCCGGCCTGGCTGCGCGACGTGGCCAGGGCGACCCCGTTCGGCTACATCATCAACGCGATGCGGGACGCGTTCGCCGGGCACTACTTTAACTCGATCGTGGCCGAGGGCATCGGGGTCTCGGTCGGCCTGGCGATCGTCTGCCTGTGGCTGGCCGGCCGCGCGTTCGTCAGGGAGAACGCCTGACCCGGCGCGCTCCCCGCGGCTAGCGGGCAGCCATCAGCCCGTGCAGCGTGGCGAGGTCGAGCTGGGCGAGCGAGCCGGCCACCAGCCGGCCTGGCCGCTCGGGGATCGGCACCAGGCTTGGCACCGCCACGGTCGCGCAGCCCGCGGCCTCGGCCGCGGCAACGCCGCTCGGTGAGTCCTCCAGCGCCACGCAGAACCTGGGATCGGCCCCGATCAGCGCCGCCGCGAGCTGATAGGGCTCAGGGTGCGGCTTGGAGTTGCGCACGTCGGCGCCGCACACGGTGACGTCGAACCCGACGCCGAGGTATGCCAGCCTGCCGAGCACGGCGTCCATGATGACCCGCTCGGACGACGTCACAAGCGCGCAAGGGAGTCCGGCGGCCCGCACCTGCGCATGCAGCTCGACCGCGCCTGGCATGACCGCGAGCTCGCGCTCGGCGATCAGCCGCGCCATTCCGCCGAGAAGCCAGTCGGCCACGTCGTCAGGGCTGGCCCGCACGATGGCCCGGTCGAGCAGGTATCCGACGCTGCGCTGCAGTGAGCCGCCGACCAGGGCGTGCTGGTCGCGGGACGTCCAGGTGCCGCCGAGCCGGGCCATCACGACGCTCTCGACCTCGAACCAGAGCGGCTCGGAATCGACAAGCAGCCCGTCCATGTCGAACATGACGGCTTGAAGCCCGCCGCCCGCGGCCGCTCCGCGGTCTCCGCCGGCCGCCGGCTCCGTGCGCGAGCGCATCAGGTGCTGAAGTACCTTGCCTCGGGATGATGAGCGATCAGCGCGTCGGTGGACTGCTCAGGCGCCAGCTGGAACTCCTCCGACAGCGTCACCCCGATCCGCTCCGCGTCGAGCAGCCGCATCACCTTCGCCCGGTCTTCCAGGTCCGGGCAGGCGGGGTAGCCGAAGGAGTACCGGCAGCCCTGGTAGCCGACCCGGAGGATCCCGTCCAGGTGCTCAGGGTCGGCGTCGCTGATCCGGAGCGCCTCGCGGATCCTGGCATGCCAGTACTCGGCCAGCGCCTCGGCCAGCTGCACAGAAAGCCCGTGCAGCTCCAGGTAGTCCCGGTAGGCGTGCTTGGCGAACAGCTCGGCGGTCGCCTCGCTGATCTTCGGCCCGATCGTGACCAGCTGGAACGCGACCACGTCGGTCACGCCGGACGACCGCGGCCTGAAGAAGTCGGCCAGGCAGAGCCGCCGGTCCCGGCGCTGCCTGGGGAAGCTGAACCGCTCGCGCTCGCCGCCGTCGGCATCGAGCACGATCAGGTCGTCGCCCTCGCTCACGCAGGGGAAGTAGCCGTGCACCACGGCCGCCTGGAGCAGGCCCTCGGTCTGTGCCCGCTCCAGCCACATCCGGAGCCGCGGCCTGCCCTCGGTCTCGGCCAGTTCCTCGCGGCTGGGGCCGCTGCCGCCCCTGGTCGGCTTCAGCCCCCACTGACCGAGGAACAGCGCTCGCTCGTCGAGGAAGCCGACGTAGTCCGACAGCTGGATTCCCTTGACCACCCTGGTGCCCCAGAAAGGCGGCTGCGGCACCGGTGCCTGCGGGGATACGTCGGAACGGACCGATCCCCCGACTGCCGGACCGGTGGCCTGATCACGCCCGGCCAGATCTGGGCCGGCGCCGCCGTGCCCGGTGCCCGGCCGGCCCGACGCCGAGAGCCGCCGCTCGCGCAGCGCGGGCAGAGTCGCACCTGGCACGCCGCGCTTGACCGCCATCAGCGCGTCCATCAGCCGCAGGCCCTCGAACGCGTCCCTGGCGTACCTGACCTCCCCGTCGAACAGGCTGGCCAGATCCTGCTCGACGTAGGAGCGGGTGAGCGCGGCGCCGCCGAGCAGCACCGGCCACCGGCCCGCCAGGCCGCGCGAGTTCAGCTCGGCCAGGTTGTCCCGCATCACCACCGTCGACTTGACCAGCAGCCCGGACATGCCGATCACGTCGGCCTCATGTTCCGTCGCTGCCTGAACGATCGCCGAGATCGGCTGCTTGATGCCGAGATTCACCACGTCGTAGCCATTGTTGGAGACGATAATGTCGACCAGGTTCTTGCCGATGTCGTGCACGTCGCCCTTGACGGTGGCGAGCACGATCTTGCCCTTGCCCGCCTCCCCCGACCGCTCCATGTGCGGCTCGAGGTAGGCCACGGCGGCCTTCATCACCTCGGCCGACTGCAGCACGAACGGCAGCTGCATCTGCCCGGAGCCGAACAGGTCGCCGACCGTCTTCATCCCGTCGAGCAGGACGTCGTTGACGATCTCCAGGGCCGGCCGCCTGGTCAGTGCCTCTTCCAGGTCGGCTTCCAGCCCGATCCGCTCGCCGTCGATGATCCGGCGCTTGAGCCGCTCCCACAGCGGCAGCCCGTACAGCTCGGCGGCCCTGCTTGCCTTCAGCGTGGCGGCATCGACGCCGTCGAATAGCTCAAGCAGCCTGGTCAGCGGATCGTAGCCGTCCTTTCTGCGGTCGTAGACCAGATCCAGCGCGACCTGCAGCTGCTCTTCAGGGATCCGGGCGATCGGCATGATCCTGGCGGCGTGCACGATCGCCGAGTCCAGCCCGGCCCGCACGCACTCGTGGAGGAAGACCGAGTTCAGTACCGCCCTGGCGGCCGGATTCAGGCCGAACGAGACGTTGGAGACGCCGAGCGTGGTCTGCACGTCCGGATACCGGCTCTTAACCTCGCGGATCGCCTCGATGGTCTCGATCGCATCCCGGCGGGTCTCCTCCTGGCCGGTGGCGATCGGGAACGTCAGGCAGTCCACGATGATGTCGGACGTGCGCATCCCCCAGTTGCCGGTCAGATCGTCGATCAGGCGGCTGGCGACGGCGGCCTTCCACTCCGCGGTCCTGGCCTGGCCCTGCTCGTCGATGGTCAGCGCGATCACGGCGGCGCCGTGCTCGCGGATGATCGGCATCACCCGGGCGATCCGGGAATCAGGCCCGTCGCCGTCCTCGTAGTTGACCGAGTTGACCACCGCCCGGCCGCCAAGCTGCTCAAGCCCGGCCCTGATCACCTCTGGCTCGGTGGAGTCGAGCACCAGCGGCAGGGTCGCGGCGGTGGCCAGCCTGCTGGCGAGCTCGGTCATGTCGGTCGCGCCGTCCCTGCCGACGTAGTCCACGCAGAGGTCGAGCAGGTGGGCGCCGTCCCTCGTCTGCGCCCTGGCTATCTCCACGCAGTCATCGAGCCGGCCCGCGAGCATCGCCTCGCGGAACGCCTTCGAGCCGTTGGCGTTGGTCCGCTCGCCGATCGCGAGGAACGCGGTGTCCTGGCGGAACGGCACATGCTGGTAGAGGGAGGCGACTCCGGGCTCCGGCCGCGGCCTGCGCCTGGCCAGCGGCCGCCCGGCCAGCCTGGCGGTCACCTCGGCCAGGTGCTCGGGCGTGGTGCCGCAGCAGCCGCCGACCAGCGCCAGCCCGAACTCCCTGACAAAAGTCTCGTGCGCGCTGGCCAGCTCGTCGGGCGTGACCGGATAGTAGGCCCCGCTCGAGGTCAGCTCGGGCAGGCCCGCGTTCGGCATGCAGGACACCGGCAGCCGCGAGTGCGCGGACAGGTAACGCAGGTGCTCGCTCATCTCGGCGGGCCCGGTGGCGCAGTTAAGCCCGATCATGTCGACGCCGAGCGGTTCGAGCGCGGTCAGCGCCGCTCCGATCTCGCTGCCGAGCAGCATCGCGCCGGTCGTCTCGATGGTCACCTGCGCGATCAGGAGGACATCGCGGCCGGCGGTGCCCGCCACGGAACCCGGGGTGCTGGCCCGGGGGGTCGTCCCCCCGGAACCCCCCGGGGTGCCGGCCCGGGGGGACGGCCCCACGGAACCCCCCGCGAGAGCGGCGATCGCCCGTTTCGCCCCGATGATCGCGGCCTTGGCCTGCAGCAGGTCCTGGCAGGTCTCGACGATCAGCGCGTCGGCGCCGCCGCTGAGCAGGCCGGAGGCATTGGCCTGGTAGGCGTCGCGCAGCGCGGCGAACCCGACATGACCGAGCGTGGGCAGCTTGGTGCCTGGGCCGATCGAGCCGAGCACCCAGCGCGGCCGCTCGGAGGTTGCCGCGGCGTCCGCCGCCTCGCGTGCGATCCTGGCCCCGGCCTCGGATAGCTCGTAGATCCGGTCGGCGATGCCGTACTCGCCGAGGTTGCCGAGATTGGCGCCGAAAGTGTTCGTGGAGATGCAGTCGACACCCGCGTCCAGGTACCCGTCGTGCACCTCGCGGACGATGTCCGGGCGGGTGATGTTGAGTATCTCGTTGCAGCCTTCGTGGCCGGCGAAATCGTCCAGAGTTGCCGCGCTGCCCTGGAGCATCGAGCCCATCGCGCCGTCGGCGATGACGACACGTTCGGCGATGGCAGCGCGCAGCGGCCGGGGCGGCGGGTGGGCGGTTGGCGTCATGATCCCCCTATCCTAAGCGCCATCGCGGGACACGTAGGCTGGGGCCGTCAGCTATCAGGCGCCGCCGCGGCGGTTCGCGGCGGATGCGGCACGGGTCCGGGGAGGTGGCTTCAGATCGAGCTCGACGGCATCTCAGGACTGACCTCGCCCGCGGTCATCGCGGCATTTGAGGGATGGAACGACGCGGGAGAGGCTGCCAGCGCGGCCATCACCCATCTGGGCGCCGCCTGGGATGCAAGCGCGATCGGCGAGATCGATCCTGAGGACTACTACGACTTCCAGGTCACCAGGCCGGTGCTCGAGGTCACCGACGGCCGCACCCGCCGTCTGGCCTGGCCGACGACGAGGCTGACCCTGGCGCATCCCGCGGGGCTCGGCAGGGATCTGATCCTGGTGCACGGGATCGAGCCGAACATGCGCTGGCGCGGCTTCTGCGATGACCTTGTCGGCGCCTTTACCGAGGCAGGCGCCGAGCTCGTGGTCCTGCTCGGCGCGCTACTCGCCGACTCGCCGCACACCCGCCCGGTCCCGGTGACCGCAGCGGCCTCCGACCAGAAGCTGGCCGCTGCGCTGCAGATCGAGCCGGTCGACTACCAGGGCCCGACCGGAATCGTCGGAGTGCTCCAGGACGCCTGCACGACGGCCGGCATCCCGGCCGTGTCGCTGTGGGCCGCCGTGCCGCATTACGTGGCGCAGCCGCCGAGCCCGAAGGCGACCCTGGCGCTGCTGCACGGAGTCGAGGACATCCTGGACGCCCCGATGCCGCTCGCGGACCTGCCCGACGAGGCGCGGGCCTGGGAGCGGGGCGTGGATGAGCTGGCGGAGCAGGATACCGAGGTGGCCGATTACGTCCGGGCGCTCGAGGAGGCCAAGGACGCCACCGACCTGCCCGAGGCGAGCGGTGACGCGATCGCCCGCGAGTTCGAGCGCTATCTTCGCCGCCGCGGTGACCGCGGCGAGCACGGCGGCGCCCGCTGATGTAACGCGGTTTCATGATCACGCGGTTTCTCAGTCGCCGCGACCGAGCAGGCCGCGTGATCATGAACGAGGGGCTCGCGTAAGCGAGTGGTGCGCAGGCTAGCTAGATGGGCGGCCAGGGAACGGCGGGCCAGTCTTCCGGCGGGTAGGGGTGCACCCGGTGGCTCAGCAGCTCCTCGACCCGGATCCTGGCGGCGGCGACCTCGTCAGCCGTGAGCCACTGGCTCAGCTCGGTGGCCAGTTCACCGCGCTCCAGCTGCTCGCTGATCCGCTCGAGCGCCTGCACCGCCTCCTCGGTCAGCGGGTTGCCGCGCCATTGCCAGAGCACGGTGCGCAGCTTGTACTCCTGGGCGAAGCTGACTCCGTGATCGCAGCCATACAGGTGCCCTTCCGGGGTCGGGAGCAGGTGGCCGATCTTGCGGTCCGCGTTGTTGATCACCGCGTCGAAAACCGCCATTGCCCGCAGCCCCTGATGGCTCCCGCTGCGCGCCAGCGCCAGCAGATCGACGGCCGGGTCGGAATCGATCCACAGCTGGCACATGCCGGGCCCGAAGGGCCCGTCCCGGTAGACGGTCGGCGGCACGATGTCCCAGCCGGAGGCGCGGGATACCTGGTAGGCGGCGAGCTCGCGGCCGGCCAGCGTGCCGTGCGGGAAGTCCCACAACGGCCGCTCCCCTGCCACCGGCTTGTACACGCAGGCCGCCCGGCTGTCCTGATCCGTCACCGTGCAGTACAGGGTCGCGTTGGATGCCTCGACCAGCCGCCCGGCGATCTCAAGGTCGCCCCTGGTGAGCAGCGCGATGGCGTCGTCCTGGTCGCGGGCCCGGTGCGGTGACCGCTGCCGTCGTGCCCGGTGCCCGGCCGGCCGGTCCTCCGGCCGGTCAGGCACGGCCAAGCCGGTGACCGTTCTGCCGCGGGCAGATGTGTCCCGATGCGTCGAGCGGCAGGCCGCACAGCGGGCAGGGTGGCCTGCCCGCGATGACCAGCTGCAGTGCTCGCCTGGCGAAGGCCCGCGCCGCGGCGGCCGTGATCGTGACCCGCAGGATGGCGGGCCCGCCCTCGGGCGGCTCGTCGGCGAGCGGCTCGATCGGCTCGTCGCTCATCTCCTGTGCCTCGATGATGACCCGCTCGCTGTCGCCGTCCCAGGCCAGCGCGATGGCGCCGACCCGGAAGTCCTCCATCAGCGGCTGCTCAAGCGGGCCGTCGTCGGTCAGCGCGGCCGGTGCAACCGCGGGGATCGCCGCCGAGCCGCCGGTGCGCCGCAGCACCTCGTCGAGCAGCTCGTCGAGTCGTTCGGCCAGCTGGCTGACCTGGCCCTTCTCCAGGGCAACGCTGGTGACCCGGCCGGCCGATGTTGCCTGCAGGTAGAAGGTGCGCTCGCCAGGCTGGCCGACGGTGCCGGCGACGAACCTGTCCGGCGGGTCGTACGAGTAGACCGGCATGAACCTATCCTCCCGCGCCACCGCCTACCGGCGCATCGCCCGACCGAAGGGCTGATGCCTCCGCCGGAGTCTTTTCTGGTCTGGTAAGCGCCCGCACGCTCCCGCCGGTGTCATTCAGCCGTTCAACGAACGGCCGGAGCGGCGTGTAGCGGATGACGCTCAGCGAGCACGGATCGATTCCGATCCGCTGGTACAAATCGAGATGCAGGCCCAGGCTATCGGCCAGGATGGCCTTGATCACGTCACCGTGCGAGCAGATCAGGTAAACAGCCTTGGGGCCGAGCCTGGCGTTCCAGTCCCGCACGGCGGCGACGGCGCGCTGCTGCACGTCGGCCATCCGCTCGCCGCCCGCGCCGGGGAAGGTCACCGCGCTCGGATGCTGCTGTACCACCCGCCAGAGCGGGTCACGGGCCAGCTTGCGCAGCGGCTGCCCGGTCCAGTCGCCGTAGCCGCACTCCGTCAGCCGGTCCTCGGTCTGGACCTGCTGGCCGGCCGGGCGCTGGGCGTCGGCGATGACCTGTGCCGTCTCGGCACACCGCTGGATCGGGCTGGACACGATGGCGTCGAGCCTGACATCGGCCAGCCGCGAGGCGATGGCGGCCGCCTGCCCGCGACCGCGGTCGTCGAGCGGGATTCCGGGCGTCCGGCCGGTCAGCGCCGTGCCGGTCGCGGCCGTCAGGCCGTGCCGCACCACCAACACCAAGGTCACGCACTGACTCTACGGCGTGGCCGGGTCAGCCCGCGCCGACCGGGCGATCGGTGATCACGAAGGTTACGGTGCCGAAGGAGACCCGGTCGCCAGGTCTGATCCGGACGCTCGTGGTGACCCGCCAGCCGTTCAGCCGGGTGCCGTTGGTCGAGCCAAGATCGGAGAGCAGCCAGTTGTCGTCTTCCCGGTGCAGTCGGGCATGCCAGCGGGAGACGCTCAGATCGGCGAGGGTGAAATCGCAGGCCAGCTCGCGGCCGATGGTGAATCTCCGCTTCCCGGCCTCCGGCGGCAGGCATAGCGGCGGCGGCGACGTCGCCATGACGGCGCCTGACCGGCGGCCAGCCGCCCGCCAGGCCCGCGCCAGGGCGTCCAGTGCCTGGCGGCCGACTCTCCTCGGGCCCGCCGCCCCCTGGGCGGGCTGGCCGTGCGCATGCTCGTGGTAGGTCGGCTCGATGTGCTCAGGCTCGTGTGGTGCCAGCGGTCCGCGGCCACCGGACGGCGGCAGGTCAGCGAACAGGCCGGACAGCTCGGCGCGGTCTTTCGCCCGCAGCGCGACGTCCATCCGGTACAGGAAGGTCTCCTGGCTCAGGCGGCCCTCGATGAAGCGGTCCCTGAGCTCGCCGATCGCCTGATCGCGCTCGGCGTCGGATGCCCGCATACCGCCATATTCGGCGGCGAGCCGGTCACTTGACACCCGCATAACGATCAGTATCGAGCGAACTCCCCCGCCGCACAAGGAGCTTGATGCTGCTCAGGAGGACAGGCAGCCCAGTTCAGGAGGCCGCGTCAGCCGTCGGATGCCTGCGCCGATGCCGCGGACGGCGTCAGTGTCTCCCGCGCGGCAGGTGTCTGCAGCGGGAAATGGCAGGCGGCGACGTGCCCTGGACCGAACGAGCGCAGCTCGGGCTCCTGCTGCGCGCAGATGTCCTGCGTGAGCGGGCACCGGGTACGGAACCGGCAGCCTGACGGCGGATGGATCGGGCTGGGCAGCTCGCCGCTGACCCCGATTCCGCGCCGGGATCGCGCGATCGCCGGATCGGGCACCGGGATCGCGGCGATCAGTCCCGCCGTATACGGATGAGCGTGCCTGGCGTAGATGTCCTCGCTGGCGCCGAGCTCGACCAGCTTGCCGAGGTACATCACGCCGATCCGGTCGGCCATGTACTTGACGACCGCCAGGTCGTGCGAGATCACGACGTAGGTCAGGGTATGGGCCGCCTGGAGCCGCTTCATCAGGTTGAGCACCTGGGCCCTGATCGACACGTCGAGCGCGCTGACCGGCTCGTCGGCCACGATCACCTGCGGGTTCAGGGTCAGCGCCCGGGCCAGGCCGATCCGCTGCCGCTGGCCGCCGGAGAACTCGTGCGGGAATCGCTCGACCGCGTTGCGCGGCAGGCCTACCTCGTCGAGCAGCTCGAAGACCCGTCTCTGCTGCTCCTGGCGGCTGCCGATGTCCTGGATGGTCAGCGGCTCACGGATGATCGCGCCGACCCGCATCCTGGGGTCCAGCGAGGAATACGGATCCTGGAACATCAGCTGCAGGTCGCGGCGCCGCTTGCGCAGCTCGTTGCCGTGCAGCTTGGCGATGTTCGCTCCGTTCAGCGTCACCTCGCCCGCGGTCGGAAGCTCGAGAGCGACGATCATCCTGCCGATCGTGGTCTTGCCGCAACCGGACTCGCCGACCAGGCCGAACGTCTCCCCAGCGCCGACGGAGAACGAGACATTCGAGACCGCCTTCACGGTGCCGATCGCCCGCTGCAGGATGCCCGAGGTGACCGCGAACTCCTTGACCAGACCCTTGACCTCCAGCAGCGCCTTTTCATCGGTCGCGGGCTGCGGTGTGCGCTCCTGCGCCCGCGGCACGGGCGCCGCGGTGGCGGCCACGTCGGCAGCGGCTGCGGTGACTGCGGCCGCGGTGACGGCGGCGGCCTCGGTGGCCAGGCCATCGGCGATAGCGGCGGCCGCGGCCTGCGCGGCGGCCGCGGCCTTCGCGGCCGCGTCGACGGCCTCGGGGGGCAGCGGTCCGTCGACGGGGTGCCAGCAGGAGTACAGGTGGGTGGACGTCTCGCCGATCAGCGGCGGCTCGTCGGTGCGGCACTTGTCCGACGCCTTGCTGCAGCGCGCGGCGAACCGGCAGCCGGCGGGCGGGTGCCCGAGGTCCGGCGGAATGCCGGGGATGTTGAGCAGCTTGATGGCCCGGTCCTGGTTCGGCTGCGGTATCGAGGCGAGCAGCGCCTGGGTGTAGGGGTGGTGCATATGCGCGAACAGGTTGCCGGTCTCAGTGGTCTCGACCAGCCGGCCCGCGTACATCACGTTGACTCGGTCAGCGTGACCGGCGATGACGCCCATATCATGGGTGATCAGCAGCATCGCCATCCGCAGCCGGGTCTTCAGGTTGTCGAGCAGGTCGAGTATCTGCGCCTGGATGGTCACGTCGAGCGCGGTGGTCGGCTCGTCAGCGATCAGCACCTTGGGCTCGCAGGACAGGGCCATGGCGATCATGACCCGCTGGCGCAGGCCGCCAGAGAGCTGATGCGGGTAGTCCGAGAGGCGTTCCTTCGGGCGCGGCAGGCCGACCAGGTCGAGCACTTCGGCCGCCCGGTCAAGCGCCTCCTTCTTGCCCGAGCCGCGATGCAGCCGCACCGGCTCACTGACCTGCGAGCCGACGGTCTTGGTGGGGTCGAGCGAGGTCAGCGGGTCCTGGAAGATCATCGCGATCTCGTTGCCGCGGATCCGCTGCATCTCCCGCTCGCCGAGGCCGACGAGTTCCCTGCCCTCCAGCTTGATCGAGCCGCCCACGACGCTGCCGCCGGGCGGCAGCAGCGCCATGATCGACAGCCCGGTCATCGACTTGCCGCAACCAGACTCGCCGACCAGGCCGAGCGTCTCGCCCGGGTCCAGGTGCATGTCGACATTGCCGACCGCCTGGATGGTGGTATTGGTCTGCTTGATATGAGTCGAGAGGTCCTTGACCTGCAGGACAGGGGCCACCATGTGCTCCTAGTTCATGACGCCGGCACTGGCTGAATCGGCGTCGGCTGGATCGGCTGGATAGATCGGATCACGCGCCTGGCCGCCGCGTCTACCGGCGCCTCAGCCGCACGTCGAGCGCGTCCCGCAGGGCATCGCCGATCAGGTTGCAGGCCATCACCGTGAGCACGATGCACAGGCCGACCGGGTAGACCTCCCACCAGTAGCCGTTCAGCAGGTTGTTGGTGCCGCCGGAGAGCATGTCGCCCCAGTCGATGACCGGGTAGGTCAGGCCGAAGCCGAGGAAGCCGAGCGCCGCGATCAGCAGGATGGCATCGGCGACCTGGAAGGTGATGTTCACGATCACCACGCTGAGCGCGTTCGGCACGAGGTGCCGCAGGACCAGCCGGGACCTGCTCGATCCGGCCGACCGCGCGGCCGCGATGAAGTCACGGACGCGCAGCGTGAGCACCTCGCCGCGGACCAGCCGGGCAGGAGCCAGCCAGGAGAACGAGCCGATGATGACGGCCAGGCTCAGGACGCTCGCGCCGTACTTCGCGCCGACGATCAGCACCACGAAGAGCAGCGGGATGGACAGGATGACGTCCACGATGCGCATCATCGCGCCGTCGAGGATGCCGCCGGCCAGCCCGGCGATGGCTCCCCACAGCGTGCCGATGACGGTCGCGATGATGGCGGAGAGCAGGCCGACCTCGATCGCGGCCTGGCCGCCCACCATCAGCGAGCCGAGTATGTCGAAGCCGTTGGTGTCCGTGCCGAGCGGGGCGCCTGGCGCCGGCGCCGAACTCGCGTTCAGCAGGTTCGAGACCGTCGTGTCGCCGTGGTAGAAGAACGGGCCCAGCCAGCAGAACAGCACGAAGAAGACGAGGATGCCGACCCCGACCACCGCGAGCCTGTTCTCGGCGAACGAGCGCAGCCCGAGCCGCCAGCCGCTCTGGATGACGGTGACCTCACCGCCCTCGGCGACCGGCGGGGCGGAGACCGGCGGGAGTGTCTGTACGTCTCTAAACACGGGAGCCTCCTGATGCCCTCTCTCGGCGGCTGGTGATCCGGCTCACGCCAGCCGGATCCGGGGATCGGCGACGGTCAGCGCGATGTCGGCCACGTAGTTGCCTATAACTGTGAGTACGCCGCCCATCAGCGTGTAGGCAAGCAGGATCGGGTAATCCTCTTGGTTCAGCGCGCTGATGAACATGATCCCGAGACCCGGGTAGTTGAAGACGTTCTCCGTGATCAGGTTGCCGGCCAGCAGCGCCGGGATGCTCAGGCCGATCAGGGTGACCATCGGCAGGCAGGCGTTGCGCACCAGGTGGCGCGTCAGGACCAGGCGCTCGGGCAGGCCCTTGGCCCGCGCCGCCTTGATGTAGTCCTGCGCCAGTGCCTCGAGCGCCGAGGAGCGCATGTACCTGGAGTACGCGGCCACCGAGACCAGGGTGAGGGTGGCGACCGGAAGGATCATGGCGCGCGGATCGGTGATGGCGCCCATCAGCGAGCTGCTCTGGCTCACCGCGGCGGGCGCGCCGACCGGGAGGATGTTGAGCGTGAGCGCGAAGATCTGGATGAGCAGCAGCCCGAGCAGGAAGGTCGGCATCGAGTAGGTGATGAAGGCGCCAGTCGTGACGACGTTGTCGCCGAGAGTGTTGCGCTTGACCGCCTGGTAGATGCCGACCGGGAAGGCGATCAGGATGGAGAAGAACAGGGCCAGGCCGCTCAGGTAGGCCGAGATCGGCGCGCGCTGGGCAAGCACGGCGTCGACCGACTCATTCAGCTTGTATGACTGGCCCAGGTTGCCGTGCAGCAGGCCCCACATGTAGCTGCCGTACTGCACGAAGAACGGGCGGTCGTAGCCGTGCGACCTGTTCCAGGCCGCTACCGAGGCCAGCGAGGCCTTCAGCCCGAGCACGATCTGGCCGGGTGACCCGCTGATCAGCTGGAGCATGGTGAAGATCAGCAGCGAGATGCCGATCAGGATGACCAGAGATGTGAATGCCCGGCGGAGCAGATAGGTGCCCATGTCCGGCTTCTCCTTGCTGACGTGCTGACAACCTGACGAGCTGCGCGGGAATGCACGGGCCGCCGGATGCCCGCCGGGCGGCCAGGAAGCTCTCCTGGCCGCCGGCGGACGATCCGGCGTGGTGTGCCGCTAGCTAATTGTCAGCCATTACTTCGTGAAGTACCACAGCTCCGGGTTCAGGGAGAACTGCGGGAGCTCCCAGAACGAGGCCTGCGGCCCGGACAGCTTCGTGGACCAGGCGTAGACGTGGTCGGCGTCCGGCTCGAAGAGCGCCGGGACGTCCTGCGTCAGGAACGATGCCTCGGTCTTGACGGCGTTCGGGTTGCCGCCGAACACCGAGGCGTTGATCAGCGCGTTGGCCTTGGCGCTGCTGTAGCTGCCGATGTTGTACGACCCGGTCGTGTTGAAGATGGAGTTGGTCGTCGGGTACAGCGACTGGGTGAACCCGCCGAAGTCCTCGATCCACCACTTGTTCTTGTTGTGCGGCGCGGCGAGGTTGTAGTAGTTCGACAAGATGAAGTTGAACGTCTTGCCGACCAGGGTGACCGGGATGCCGGCCTGCTTGGCGTCGGACGCGTACGCCGTGTCCTCTGAGGTGATCGCGGGCGAGCCGTTGTTGTAGACCAGCGTGAACGACAGCGGAGTGCCCTTCGGGATGCCCGCGCCGCAGTTGGCCGCGCCGGTGCCCGGCGACTCACAGGTCTGGGTGCCGCTGACGATCTTCCAGCCGTGCGCGGTCAGCAGAGCCTTGGCCGCCGAGACGCTGAACGGGTACGGCGGGTTGGTGGCGTTCGCCGGGGTGAACGGGCTGATCGGGACCGACGGGACTGGCCCGTCGGCGACCGCCGCGTAGCCGTGGTAGACGCCCTTGATGTAGCCGGCCAGGTCCACCAGGTGCGCGAGCGCCTGCCTGACGTACAGCTGGGCGACGACCATGTTCCAGTGGTTGGTGGTGTTCAGGAAGTTGATCGGCATGTAGTCCCACCCGAAGTTCGGGAAGCCGAAGACGTTGTAGCCCTTCTTCTTCAGGTTCGGGATCTGCGGGTAGTCGGTCGACGGAACCAGGCCGACGGTGAGCTGTCCGTCAAGCAGAGCGGTGTACTCGGCTGTGTCCGAGGTGAACGCCACTTCCTGGAAGGCCTTGATGGTCGGCTTGTTCGGGCCGGTGTAGGCCGGGTTCGGCGCCATGGTGTTGGCGTCCGTGCTCGGGTTGAACTGGGTGAGCTTGAACGGCCCGTCCACGGTCTGCCACAGCGGGTTGGTCGCGTAGGTCGACAGCTTGAGCGACTGCGCGTTCAGGAAGGTGTAGATCTTCTCGGCGTTCTTCAGGTTGGTGAAGTCCACCGCCGGGCCGCCCGCCTTGTCGATGTTCCAGGCCGTGCTGGGCAGCGGGGTGATCAGCAGCAGCTGGTCGTAGAAGTAGTAGTTGGGGTTGTACGCCTTGGTCAGGTTCAGCTGGACCGTGAACTTGCTGGTCGCGACCGCGCTCTTCACGTTGTCGGGGAAGTAGCCAGGCGTGTAGTTGCCCGAGTTGGCCGGGCTCAGCTTGACCGCCGCCTTGAGCAGGTCGATGTAGAAGATCACGTCCTGCGCGTCCACCGGCTGGCCGTTCGACCACTTGTAGTTGGTGTCCATGCTGATCGTGACGGTCGTGTTGCCATTGCTCCAGACCGGTGCCTTGGCCAGGCTCAGCGGGTAGTTGACGTTGAGCGAGTGGCCAACTGGGGTCCACCACAGCGGGCGCCAGAACAGCTGCTGGAAGTAGCTGATCGTGTACACCGACGAGTCAGCGCCAGGCACGATCGGGAATATGTAGGTGGGGGTCGCGCCTGCGGCCATGCCGAAGGTCACCGTGCCGCCAGCGACATGCTTGGCTGCGGGCGCCGGAATTCCCGCGAATCCGCTGCCGGCCTTGACCACTCCGCTGGGGCTGCTGCTGCTCGAGCACGCGGCCAGCGCGGTCACGCCGACGGCGGCAATGGCCGCCACCTTCGTGCCCGTACGGGCAAATCTGATCATCAGTCCTCCTGGATGAATGTGACGATCGGCACGGGCCCAGCATGCCGGGACAGCACTGTCGTCCCTGAAACTCCGCAGTCGAGCACCGTTGCTCGCCGCCTCCTGTCGTACCGCACCCACTCGGGCACGCTGGCCTGGCTGACCGGCCGCCCAGACTTGGTGGGTCACGCGAAGCGTAGATTCGATCGGGTAGCAATGACAGGGCGAAACTGTCACAATTTGTTATCGATGCCGCTCGGGTGGTGTGATTCAGCCGGTGGCAATCGCCTGAACTAAGGCGGTCTAATCGCGCGACGGCGGCAGTTCCGCAACGGTGGCGCAATCGTCGCATCGCCGGGCTGGCCGATGTGGTAGCGCCGGTCACTGGCGGGCCGGGGTCAGCCGCCCATCGCGTGCACTCCGCCGTCGGCGTGCACGATCTCTCCGGTGGTGGCAGGGAACCAGTCAGAGAGCAGGGCCACGCAGCAGCGGGCGGCGGGCTCATGGTCGGTCAGGCTCCAGCCCAGCGGCGCCCGCTGCTGCCACATCGACTCGAACTGCTCGACCCCCGGGATGGACCGCATCGCCATGGTCCGCAGCGGCCCGGCGGCCGTCAGGTTGACCCGGATCTTGTACTGACCCAGATAGCGGGCAAGGTAGCGGGCGGCAGACTCGAGGCCGGCCTTGGCGACGCCCATCCAGTCGTAGGCAGGCCAGGCGCGGCTGGCGTCGAAGTCCATCCCGACGATGGCCCCGCCGTTCGCCATCATCAGCGGCAGCGCCGCCATCGCGAGCGCCTTGAGCGAGTAGGCCGAGACGTGCACAGCCGTCGCGACGTCCTCCCACGGGGTGTTCAGGAAGTTGCCGCCGAGCGCCGTCTGCGGCGCGAACGCGATCGCGTGCACCACGCCGTCGAGTGAGTCCAGATGCTCCCCCACCCGGTCGGCCAGTGACGCCAGGTGCTCGGGGTTGGTGACGTCAAGCTCGAGCACCGGCGGCAGCACGGGCAGCCGCTTGGCGACCCGTTCGACCAGGCTCATCCGGCCGAAGCCGGTGAGCACCACGGTCGCGCCCTGTTCCTGGGCGATCCTGGCGACGTGAAAGGCGATCGACGAATCCGTCAGCACGCCGGTCACCAGGATCTTCTTGCCGTCGAGTATCCCCATCGCCTGCCCCTTCTGATCGATTAGTGGCCCATGCCGAGGCCGCCGTCGACCGGGATGACAGCGCCGGTGATGTAGGCGGCATCCGGCCCGGCCAGGAACTGCACGACGCCGGCCACCTCGTCGGCCGAGGCGATGCGGCCGAGCGGCACGCTCGCGACAATCGCCTGCTTCCTGTCCTGCGGAAGCTCGGCGGTCATGTCGGTGTCGGCGAAGCCGGGCGCGACGACGTTCACCGTGATGTTGCGGCTGCCCAGCTCGCGGGCGAGCGACCTGGCCATTCCGATCAGCCCGGCCTTGGACGCGGCGTAGTTGGCCTGGCCGCCGGAGCCGAGCAGGCCGACGACCGATGAGATGAAGATGATCCGTCCCCTGCGCAGCTTGATCATGGGCCGCACGGCGCGCCTGGCAACCCGGTACGCGCCGGTCAGGTTGGTGTCGATGACCGATGTGAAGGCGTCCTCGCTCATCAGGGCGAGCAGCTGATCACGGGTGACGCCGGCGTTTGCCACCACCACCTCGACCGGGCCATGTGCCGCCTCGGCCGCGGCGAAGGCCTCGTCGACGGCCGCCGCGTCACGCACGTCACATCTGGCCACGGTCAGGCCGGGAATCTCATCGCCGGAACGGGAGGTCACCGTGACCGCGTCTCCGGCCGCCGCCATCCTGCGCGCGATGGCCAGCCCGATGCCTCGGTTTCCGCCGGTGACGAGTACGGACCGGCTCACGGGCCACCTCCGTGCGAAGCCAGCAACTCATCCGCCTCCCTGCGCTGCCGGTCACCGGCTGCCGCGGTGATAGGAGCGTACCCGCGGGCCTGCGCAGGCAGGGCTCGGGTAGCCGGATTGACCGGCTTCAGGAGTCTTCGAGCCGGAAACCCACCTTCATGCCCACCTGGATGTGGGCGATCGACGAGTCCTCGATCTGGCCGCGGATCTCGGTGACCTCGAACCAGTCCAGATGTCGCAGGGTCTGGGCGGCCCGGCGCAGGCCGTTGCGGACTGCGGCGTCGATGCTGTCCGGTGACGTCCCCACGATCTCGGTAACCCGGTATGTCCGGTCGCTCATGCGTCCTCCACTCTTAGCGGTCGGCACGCCGGCGCGTGCCGCGACTGAGGTCTAGAACTACTACGCCCGCGCGGCCTGGACCACCGCGCCACGCTGGATTAGCGTCCCGGCACGGGCCGGCCTACCTTGAGAGTGTGAGAAGCCGCCGGAAGTCCCGCCGTGACCAGGCACACCTGGTCACCGAGGCACGGCAGCCCAGGTCCGAGGAGATCAGCCAGCGCGAGCGGCGGTACCTGCTGATCATGGGCATCCGGCTGGTCTGCTTCGTCGCGACCGCGATCATGTTCGTCAACCACGCCGGCTGGCTGACCATGATTCCCGCGGCTGGCGCGATCGCGCTGCCCTACTTCGCCGTCGTCGTGGCCAACAGCCGCCGGATCGACGGCGCACCGGAATTCCGCGCCTATCAGCCGCGGCTGCCCGAGCGGTATTCGCCGCCCGGGCAGCCGCGGCCCGGCGGCCAGGCCGACCAGGCGCCAGGCGACGGCATGAAGTAGGCGGCGTTACCGGCAGAGCGGGCAACCCCGGCGCGCCAAGCCGTAAGGGAGCAGCCAGGCAGCAATATTCGCACCAAATCGGCGGACCAGGCCGGTACCAGCCAGTCGTGATCGGAGAGATTCGCTTCTAATCCGGTCTTGACGCACCTGGGGGCGGTTCGGTGTAACATGCTTACCGGTGCTCTGGTCCCCCGCCGGGGCACCGTTGCCGGCGTTCCGGGCCCCCGTCGGAGCGCCGATGAATGCGACGCCGGGTGGTTTGCCCCCGTAGCCACCCGGCGTCGCTCATTTCCCGCCAGCATTCCCTGCATTGCGCTAAGCCTTTCTCGCGGTCCTTCCATCGCGGGCCCGGCCCGGGTGATTCGCGGTCGCTGTGGCTGTCGTCGGCGCCCGGCTCCGCGGCAGCGCGGATGAACGCCACAAACGCCAGCGAACTGCCCGATCCTCGGGTGCCACCCGACCCCGAAGGCCCCGCGCGCGATCGAACCGGCCGGGAAATGGCGGTGAATAGCACCGGGATCGCCGGCCGCCGGGGTAAATCAGCACGATCCGGCTCAGTCGGATCCGCCGTCGCGCGGCGCGGCGCTGTCGTCCTGCCGCTCCGGCTCGGCTGTCTCGTCGTCCGCGAGGATCCGGTACAGCGCCCTCCTGGTCTGTGCCAGCACCTTGCGCGCCTGGCTGACCTGGGCGTCGGTGCCCGCGCTCACCACCTGAAAGGCGGCAAGGTGCACCTGGCCGACCAGCGTGCGCATGTCGGCCGCGGCGTTGGCGCCGTCGCCGGCCATGGCCGACCAGGGCGCTTTCAGCTCATCCGGGTGTGCTGCCACGTAGGCCCGGCCCTCATCGGTCAGCGCGTAGGCGCGCCGGCCGCTGTCCGAAGGCTGGGCAGTGATCAGGTTCTCGTCCTCGAGCTGCGCCAGCGCGGGGTAGACCGAACCCGGACTCGGCTGCCATAGCCCGCCGCTGCGCTCGCTGATCTGCTGGATGATCTGGTAGCCGTTCATCGGCTCCTCGGCCAGCAGCGCCAGCGCGGCCGCGCGAACGTCACCGCGCTTAGCGCGGCCACCGCGCCTGCCCTGGCCGCGTGGCCAGCCGCCGAAGCCGGGCGGCCCGCCGGGGAACCCTGGCCTGCCGTGCGATCCAGGTCCGCCGTGAAAGCCAGGCCCGCCACGGAATCTCGGCCGGCCGCCGAAGTCCGGTCCGCCGGGGAACTCAGGGCCGCCAGGGAAATCGGCGCCGCCGGGGAACTCGGGTGCGCCGGGGAACTCGGGTGCGCCGGGGAACTCAGGATCGCCGGGGAACTCGGGTCCGCCGCGTCCGCCGCCATAGCCGCGTCCGCCTGGGACGCGAGGCGGACGGGACCTGAAGCGCCGGCTCTCGCCGTCGCCGCGGTGCCGGTGCGGATGCTCTCCCCTGGCCCTGCTGCTGTTCTGCTCGTTCATCGATGTTCCTACCTTCTAGGTCTGTTTCTTCCGAGACTTCTTATGAAGCTCGCGATACTTCAACGATATATCGTTAACTCCGGGATGGCAAGGCTAGATCGCGTCGGCTCTCCAGGCGGCTTCGAGGCGCGGTGGCCAAGTTGGGTGCTTGCGGGTCTGGCTGGTCAGCCGCCAATGGCTGACATCGGCCTCGCGGGCTGCAGGAAGTCAGGATCGTTGATGCCGTGGCCAGGCAGCTTGCTAGCCACCGCCCGCCGCCACAGGTCGGCCACCTCGTCGTCGTCGGCGCCCGCACGGAGCGGCTTCCGCAGGTCGCTTTCCTCCCGTGCGAACAGGCAGTTGCGGACCTGGCCGTCCGCGGTCAGCCGGACCCGGTCACAGGCGCCGCAGAACGGCCTGGTCACCGAGCCGATCACGCCTACCCTGGCGGGCCCGCCATCGATCAGGAACGACTCGGCCGGTGCCGAGCCCCGGTCGGCGAGGCTATCGGGCGTCAGCGAGAAGGCGGCCGACAGCGTGGTCAGGATCTCATCGGCCGTCATCATGTTCTCCCGGCGCCAGCCGTGCTGCGCGTCGAGCGGCATCTGCTCGATGAACCTGAGCTGATAGCCGTGTTCCAGGCAGAACCGCAGCAGGCCGACGGCTTCATGATCGTTAATCCCGCGCATCAGCACGGCATTGACCTTCACCGGCGCGAGCCCGGTCGCCGCGGCTGCCGCGAGGCCTTCGAGCACATCGCCTAGCCTGTCCCGCCTGGCCAGGGTCACGAAGGTCGTCCTGTCCAGGGTGTCAAGCGAGGTGTTGATCCGATCAAGCCCGGCCTGGTACAGCGGTCCGGCGAGCCTGGCCAGCCCGATCCCGTTCGTGGTGAGCGAGATCTCCGGCCGCGGGATCAGGGCCGCTGTCCTGGCCACGATGCCCGTGAGCCCGCGGCGCAGCAGCGGCTCCCCGCCGGTGAACCTGACCTCGGTGATCCCTAGCCGCTGCACGGCGATCCCGAGCAGCCGGACCAGCTCATCGTCGGTTAGCTGGTCCGGGGCGGGCAGCCAGTCGAGTCCCTCGGGCGGCATGCAGTAGCTACAGCGCAGGTTGCACCGGTCGGTCAGCGACACCCGAAGGTCGGTTGCCACCCGCCCGTACGAGTCGGCGAGCATGAGCCACCTCCCCCGGCTGGCGCGGCGGTCACCGCGATGGTCGCCTCAGCCTACTTCTCGCCTGTCCGCGCGGCCGGCCGCCGCACACCGAAGCCGCACACATAGCAAGAAGCGCGGCCGGGCCGGATTCGTTCCCGCGGCCGGATCGGGCTTCGCCTGAGTGCCCAAAAAGCTCACAAGTCAGGCGCAGGAGCGACGCCGTCGATGCCAGGCCGGCGGAGTCCGTCATGCTGGCTGACGCGGCGCGGCCGGCTCGTCGAGGATGGGGGAATGACCGTGGGAAGTGCGATCTGGCGCGAGCAGCTGACCGACGCTCAGCGCGCCATGCTCGGGCGCAGCGCGGGCACGATCGAGAATCATCGCCCCGATCTGCTGGTGATCGGCGGCGGGATTCTCGGTGTTGCCACGGCGGCAGCCGTGCACGACGCGGACCTCGGGTCCGTGCAGCTGATCGAGGCCGGCCGCCTCGGCGCCGGCGCGACCGGCGGCGCGACCGGCCTGCTGATTCCTGAGCCGCATCAGTGGAGCGATCCGGAGACGTTCGTCGACCTCGAGCGCGCCAGCCTGGAGCGCTGGCGCTACCTGGACCAGATCACGCCCGGCGGCCTCGGGCTGGTCGAGCTTGACTGGATCGGCCTGGCGCCGGACCCCGGCGGTCTGGCCGCGCACCAGCCGCCCAACGTCGAGTGGCTGGACGCCGGCAAGATCGCGGCGCTGGTGCCCGGGCTGGCCTGGCACCTCGGCGGGGCGCTGATCCGGCATCAGGCCAGGGTGAACCCGCTGCGCGCGCTTGTCGGGCTGGCCGAGGGGCTGCCGGCCGTCGCCACCGGCGTAGCCGCCACCGCGGTCCGGATTCGCGGCGACCGCCTGGAGACCGTGACCACCTCGGCGGGCGAGATCAGCCCGGGTGCGGTGATCTTCGCCACCGGCCAGCCGCCGGTCCTTGACGGGCTGGACCTGGAGATTCCCGCTGACCGGGTCAAGGGGCACCTTGTCGTCACTGAGCCGGTCAGGGTGCAGCTGCCGTGTACCGTCGCCCCGGTCGCCACGCCGCTCGAGGACGGCAGGCTGCTGGCCGGCGGCACCTTCGACTACGGAGACGAGAGCCCCGCGGTCCGCTCCGAGGTCATCGACACGATCATGGGCGGCCTGCGTGCCGCGCTGCCCGGCCTGCGCGGAGTCGGAGTGTCCCATCAATGGTGCTGCTTCCGGCCCCGCCATCCTGACGGCAGGCCGGTGATCGACCGGGTACCTGGCCTCGGCAACGCGTGGCTGACGTCGGGCCACTTCCGCACCGGGATTCTCAATGCGCCGGCCACCGGCATGGCGATCGCCAGGTGGATCTCCGCGGGCAAGCCGCCGCCCAAGGCCGGAGCCTGGAGCGCCGTCAGGTTCGCTGCCCGCGGGCCACGCTGACCGGCACGAACCGGCCGGGACCGCCCGGCGCACGCGGCGGACCGCCCGGCCATGCGGCAGATGGCGGGTGTGATCCTCGAGCGTGACCATAACGTCACCGGAGCGTAACGCGACTTAACCGCGCCTACTGCCCCACAGCCGGTGAATGTGCAAGTCTTAATGACCAGATAACGCAGAAAGTGAGACTGAGATGGCTCGTACAGCGCAGATACCTCGGAGCAGGGGCGGCCTATCCGGGCTGATCCTCATCCTGCTTGGTGCCTGGGGAGGCCTGATCCCGCTAGTCGGGCACTATTTCAAGTACGGATTCACCCCGGACCGCGCGTGGGAACTGACGCAGGGCCGGCTATATCTCTCCGTCATTCCCGGTGCTGCCGCGCTGCTGGCCGGGCTGGTGATCATGATGACGCGGAGCCGGGCGTTCGGCGGGTTCATGGCGTTTGTCGCCGCGCTGGCCGGCTTGTGGTTCATCGTCGGCGCGGCGGTCGTCCGGTTGCTTCCCGCCAGCCTGGGCGGCTCGATCAGCACCGGCACGCCGATCGCGGCCACTGCTTCACGGGTGATCCTGACCAGCCTCGGCTTCTACGCCGGCACCGGCGCGCTGATCATGTTCTTTGCCGCGCTCGCGCTCGGTCGCTTCTCGATCGCGCCGGCCAGGGAGCATGCCCGCCTGGCAGAGGAACTGGCCGGCGGGGCCGGCGCCGTCGGCCTGGCGGGCGCCGGGGCGCTGGCATTCGACGCCTATGCCGCGCAGCCGACCCAGTCGTACTCCCCGGCTCAGTCGCCGTACCCGGCTGGTCCGGGCACCTTCCCGCAGTCCCCGGACAGCTTCGGCCAGTCGCCGGACACGTTCCCGCAGGAAGCCTTCCAGGCAGAGGCGGGCCAGTACCCGGCCAGTCCGGCCCCGTATCTAGGCAGCCAGGAGACGGAGACGTACCAGCCCGGAGGCCCCGCGCCGTACGTGAGCTCACAGGACCCGTTCCCCGGCAGCCACGACCCGTACTCATCAGGCCAGGGGCAGTGACCAGGGGAAGACCGGGTGCCGGGCGTCCGCGGGCGCCTGGCTACGCCCGGGCGCCTGGCTACGCGCGGGACCAGACGTCACGGCGGCGTTCCTGGATTCGCGTTCGCGACCGGCAGGCCTGAGCAGATGTTCTGAGCGGCGTTGCGGCTCTGCACGGCTGGCGGCCCGGCGCGGCGTGCTCGCGGGCTCGCGACGCTGGCGAAGTCGGCGCCGAGGATTAGCGTGACCGGGCCCGCTGTCCCGGTCTGCGGCGCGGGCTCGGAGATGAGGTTCTGCGCGGCCGGGAGCCTGGCGAGGGCGGTCATCAGGGTGTAGGCGCTGTCCGCCTGGGCGGTGCCCGAGTAGGTCACCGTGGTCGCCGCCGTCGCCGTGGTGTTGCCGACCTTGACGACGTCGAAGCCGAGCTTCCTCAGCCTGGCCGCGGTCTGGCCGGCCAGGTGCGCGATTCCCGACCCGTTGAGCACGCGTACCTGGACCGTGGTCGGCGGGAGCTTGGGCAGGTGATGGTGCCACAGCTTGCTGGTCCGCAGCATCTGGAACAGGACGTCGGCCTGGGGTTGCTCGGCCAGCAGCCGGTTGAGGTTGGCGGGGTCGTAGATCGTCGGCATCGTGACCATCGTCACGTTCTTCGTGTGCAGGTAGCGCAGCGTCCCGGCCAGATGCAGCAGGCTGGAGACCGAGCCGAGCGCCCGGTCCACGGTGAGGGCCCTGGTGGCGATGTCGGCGATGTGGTAGAGGCTGCCGAGGTTGGCCAGCAGGCCCTGGCTGGTGACCTTCTGGATGACGGAGGAGATGAACGCCTGCTGAAGCTGGATCCGGCCCAGGTCGCCGCCGTTGCCGACGCCGTGCCTGGTGCGGACGTAGGCGAGCGCGGCGTTGTACCTGAGCAGGTGCTTGCCGCCGCTCAGGTGCAGATGGCTCCAGGGATCGCGGTAGCCGCCCGGCGGCACGCAGACCTCGACTCCGCCGATGGCGTCCACCATCGCGCGGAACGAGTTGAAGTTGAACTCGATGAAGTGGTCGATCCTGATGCCGGTCAGATCCTCCACGGTGCGCACGGCGCAGGATGGGCCGCCCAGGTTCATCGCCCCGTCGATGATCGCCGACTGGTAGGCAGGCCAGGTGCCGGTGCCGACGCCATGCCGAGCCTTGCAGGCGGGCTCGTAGACCATGGTGTCGCGCGGGATGGACAGGATGGTCGCGTGCGTGTGGGTGGCGTCCAGGTGGACCAGGATCAGGTTGTCCGAGAGGTTGGTACCTGGGTCGTAGCCGAAGCCGCGTCCCTGCCCGTCCCTGGTCTGCGAACCGAGAACCAGGATGTTCTGCGCTCCGAAGACCGACCTGTTGGAGAGCCCGCTGACCGTGATCGTGTGCAGGTTGGCTTCCAGCCGCGCGAACTTGAGGTACACGAACAGGCTGGCGGCGACGATCACGGCGGTGACGATCGTCGCCGTCACGTAGCCCGCCTTCGCCAGGCCGCTCGTCTGCCGCCAGTAGCCCACGTCCCCTCCTTCGGCTCGGCCGCGTGGCAACCCGCCACCCAGGCAGGCCTGCCTCTGGGAGCAAATCGTATGCCGAGGATTTCATAATTGCGCAATGTTGCAACTGTTGGGCGATCGTGTCGTGCCCGCGGACCCGGTCCGGGGCCGGATCTCGCAAGGGTGAAGGCGCGTGCTGGTTCCGGCGTCAGAGCCAGCGGCCGGCCCGCGCGATATAGCAGGCCTTGAGGCCGATCGTGACCGCGCAGTAGCCGGCGAGCACGACCGCGAGCAGCGGGACATAGACCTCGGGCAGGTGCCCGAGCTGGATAACCGGAGCGAGCGGGGTGAATGGCACCGCCAGCCCGGCCACTGCGAGCGCGAGCGTGCCAAGCAGCACGGGCCTGGCGGCGTGCCGGCGTACCGACGGCAGCCAGCGGCTGCGCAGCAGATGGATGGCGGCCGCCTGGGTCAGCAGGTTCTCCGCGAACCAGCCGGACCGGAACAGGACCTGGCCAGCGGGGCTGTCGTGCTGGCCGATGAGCCGCCAGAGAATCACGAACGTGGCCAGGTCAGCGAGCATGTTGACGGGGCCGAACCAGGCGGCGAACCTGGCCAGGTCGCGAGCGTCGAACGTCCGCGGCGTGCGGATGGAGGACTCATCCACCGTGTCGAATGCCAGCGGGAGCTGGGACAGGTCGAAGCAGAGGTTCTGGACGAGGACCTGCGTCGGCAGCATCGGCAGGAACGGCAGCACGGCGCTGGCCGCGACCATCGACAGCGCGTTCCCGAAGTTCGACGAGACGGTGATCTTGAGGTACTTGACGATATTGCCGAAGGTCCGGCGGCCCCGCGCGACGGCATCGCTGAGTACGGAAAGATCCGCTCTGAGCAAGATGACGTCGGCGCACTCCCTAGCGGCCGCGGCCGCGCCGCTGACCGAGATCCCCACGTCCGCTTCGCGGAGCGCTGCCGTGTCGTTCAGGCCGTCGCCGAGGAAGCCAACCGTCCGGCCGCCGGCCCGCAGCGCTCGCACGATCCTCGCCTTCTGGGCCGGCCCGACCCTGGCGAAGATCGTCGTACTCGCTGCCAGATCGCGGAGCTCGGCTTCGTCGAGCCGGTCGACGTCCAGGCCGGTAACCGGCTGGCCGGCCTCGATGCCCACGTCGCGGCAGATCCGAGCCGCCACCAGCGGGTGATCCCCGGTGACGACCTTGACGGTGATTCCCTGGCCGGCCAGGGCCGCCAGCGCGGCCGGCGCCGTGCTTCTCGGCGGGTCGCGGAACCCGAGGAATCCGACCAGCGTCATGCCTGCCTCATCGGCTGGCCGGTAGCCGCCTGGCCGGGCGTTCCTGGTGGCCGTCGCCACCGCGAGAACGCGCAGGCCGGCTCGGGCGTACTCCTGCGACCGCGCGATGACGCGCGCGCGCTCGCCGTGGTCGATCGGGACGTCCTGGCCGCCGGTCCGGACGTAATCGCAGCAGTCGATGACGTCCCGCGCCGAGCCCTTGGTGATCAGCAGGTGCCTGCCCAGCTCGCCCGGCCTGCTCAGAACGACCGTGACCCGGCGGCGGCCTGGGTCGAAAGGCACCAGGCCGACTAGCACCTCGGCCTCGTTCCCGGTCAGCCCGGCCTCCGCCGCGTGAGCCAGGAGCGCCTGATCCAGCACGTCGGTAACGGCTGGCGCCTGGGACTCGGCCGACCAGCGGCTGCTGGCGCACGCCAGGCGCAGGACATCCGGGTCAGGCTGCCCGAGCGAGTCGACGGCGCAATCGACCGCCGGCCTGTCCTCGGTCAGCGTCCCGGTCTTGTCGGTGCACAGAACGTCCATCGCGCCGAGGTTGTAGATGGCCGGCAGGCGCTTGATGATTGCCGCGTGACCGGCCAGCGCCGCCGCGCCGCGTGCCAGCGCCGTGGTCACGACCACCGGCAGCATCTCCGGGGTGAGGCCGACAGCTACTGCCACGGCGAACAGGAATGCCTCGAGCGGGTGGCCCCTGATCGCGGCATTGACCGCGAGGACGACCGGGACGCAGATCGCCATGATGCCGGTGAGAAGCCAGGACACCCGGCGCGCGGTTCGGTCGAACGATGTGCCTGCGGTGCCGGACGATGCCAGGTTCTGACTTGAGCCGAGGTACGTTGACGCGCCGGTAGCGATCACCACGGCCGTCCCGGAGCCGCTGAGCACGCCGGTCCCCATAAAGCACAGCACCGGGCAGTCGAGCACCGCTCCGTCCTGATCGGCCGGGCCGGGTTCGGTGATCACCGCCGAGCCTGCCTGCTTGACGGCCGGAAGCGACTCCCCGGTGAACACAGACTGGCTGACGGTCAGCTCGTCTGACCGCAGCAGCCGCAGGTCGGCCGGCACCATGTCGCCCGGGCAGAGCCTGACGATGTCACCAGGGACCAGCTGATCGACAGGAAGCTCGCGCGCGACACCGGGGTGACTGGCGGCCGGGCGCCTGATCACGGTCGTGGTCGTAGCCACCATCGCGCGCAGGGCGGCGGCCGCCCGGTCCGACCGCGACTCCTGGCTGACCCGCAGCAGGCAGCTGATGGCCGCCAGGGTCGCGATCACCGCGGCCCCGCCGAGCGCGCCGGTGGCCGCGGATACCGCGGCCAGGCAGATCAGGATCGCGATGAATGGGTTGCGCACAGCGGTGCGAATCCTGGCGGCAGGCTTCGGCAGCCGGGCGGCCGCTATGGCGTTCTCACCGCACCGGGCCAGCCGCGCCTCCGCTTCGTCCTCGGTCAGGCCCCGCCGGGTGGTGTCCAGTGAGCGGAGTACCTGCAGCTGCGACGCGGCACGGTACTGGGCGAGGCCGGAACGAGGACCTGGCGAACGGATCGGCGGCGAGGTCTCCTGCGCCGCGTCCCAGACCCGCTCAGGCGCCCACGCCACCGCGTCGCTCCTGGCTGGCGGGCGTCTGGAGCAGCTGCTCGATCGCCAGCCGGACCATCATGACCAGCTGCGGATCATCGACCAGGTAGACGTGGCGCCGACCGTCCCGGCGTGATCGCACCAGCCCGGCCAGCTTCAGCTTGGCCAGGTGCTGACTCACCGCCTGAAGCGATCCGCCAACCTCGTCGGCGAGGCTGCCGACGTCTCGCTCGCCGTGGGCAAGCACCCACACGATGTGCAGCCGCATCGTGGAGGCGAGCAGGCCGAACCGGCCCGCCGCCCGCTGCAGCAACTCTGGCGGCAGGCGGTCGGCGCCGTCGTGCTCGCCGGCCGTCACCCGGACCACGGCAGCCTCCCCGAACGTCAGATTGCCCGCTTGCGCAACGATGGGACTCGACGCGCTCAGTCAACCAGGCGGAGCTCCTGGCCGGCCTGCTGACGCCGGATCCGCGCTGGCTCTGTCGTGGCGCGGCGTCTTCGTGGTGCGGCGTCGGTCGTCGTGCGCCGTCGTAGTCGTGCGCCGTCGTAGTGGTGCGGCGTCGTCGTTGCTGGCACGGGCGAACGGACCTGGCCGTCCGCTGCCGCCTCCGGGTGGTCGAGGTCAGCCGGCCTCGCCGTAGAGCGTGTCGATGACGTCGGCGTACTTGTGGTGGATCACCCGGCGCTTGAGCTTGAAGGTCGGAGTCAGTTCCTCGGTCTCCGATGTCCACTCCACCGGCAGCAGCCGCCAGTGCTTCACCTGCTGCACCCGTGCCAGATGCTTGTTCGCCGCTGCCACCACCTCGCCCACGGCGTCGATCACCGAGGGGTTGTCGGCCAGCTCAGCCAGCGACGAGGCCTCGATTCCGCGTGCCTTCGCCCAGGCCGGCGCGACCTCGCCGTCGAGCGTCAGCAGGGCGACGACGAACTTGCGCCGGTCGCCGAAGGCCAGCGCCTGGCCGACGAGGGGGTGCGCGACCAGCAGGTTCTCGATGGCGGCCGGTGAGATGTTCTCCCCGCCCGAGGTGATGATGAGCTCCTTCTTGCGGTCGACCACGGAGACGAAGCCATCGGAGTCGATCGAGCCGATGTCCCCGGTGTGCAGCCAGCCGTCGCTGTCGAGCAGCGCCGCGGTCTGCTCAGGCAGGTTCACGTAGCCGGGGGTGTTCAGCGGGCCGCGGGCCATGATCTCGCCGTCATCGGCGATCTTTACCTCGACACCGGGCAGCGGTCGGCCCACGCTGCCGAGCTTGAAAGCGGTCGGCGTATTCGTCGTGAACGCGCCGGTGGTCTCGGTCATCCCGTAGACATCGAGGATCTTCATGCCAAGGCCGGCGAAGAACGCGCTGACTTCTGGCGGCAGCGGAGCGGCGGCACTGACGACAACGGCCGCCTGGTCCAGGCCGAGCAGCGCCCTGATCGGCCTGAGCACGGCCTCGTCGGCACTGGTGAACTCCGCGGCGAGCTGATCGCTCGTGACGTGACCGAACTGGCAGCTCTCGACGTAGCGCCGGCCGGTGTCCATCGCCGCCGCGACAGCGGCTCGCCTGGACTCGTCCTGCTCGGCCGCGAGCAGCGCCTGGATGCCGGCCGCGATCTTCTCCCAGACCCGGGGAACGCCGAAGAAGGATGTCGGCTTGACCTCGCCGATGGTCCTGACCAGGTCGGTGGCCGCGTTATGGCAGAAGTAAGTGTCGCCCGCGGTATCGATCGCCAGGTAGATGCTGAACATGCGCTCGGCGATGTGGGCCAGCGGCAGGTAGGAGACCCAGCGCACGTGCATGGTTGTGCTGCCGGACAGCTTGGTCGTCGTGACCTCGTACATCACGCTGCCGTGGGTGATGATCACGCCCTTCGGGTTTCCCGTCGTTCCCGACGTGTAGAGCAGTGTCAGCGGGTCGCCAGACCCGAGCGCGGACACTCGGCTGGCGACCTCTGCGCCCTGTGCGGCGGCTGCCCGCGCGCCGAGCGCCTCGAAGTCGGCCCAGCTCAGGTACTTCTCCCCGGCCGGGCACGCGGACGCGTCGCGCACGATGATCCTGGCGAGCCCTGGCAGGTCGTCAAGCAGCGGCTGCCACCTGGCCAGTTCCGGCTCGCCATCGAGCACCGCGATCCGAACGTCGCAGTCGGCCGCGATGTAGCCGATCTGCTCAGCGGCGAGCGTCGCGTAGAAGGTGACAGGCACCCCGCCCGCGTGCACCACGGCCATGTCGGCGAGGACGTGCTCGGTCCGGTTCGGGAGCATCAGGGCGACCCGCTCCCCCGGTGCCAGGCCGAGCTCCACCAGGGCCGCGGCCAGCCGCACCGCGCTGTCGCGGAACTGCCGCCAGGTCAGCGTCTGCCAGGGCCCGGTGCCGTCCCGATCGGAATAGGCGGGCAGATCACCGTGGCTCTCGGCGGTCTGCGCCAGCAGATCGCAGAGCGTGCGGCCGCCGGCCTCGGCCTCGATCGCCGTCCGGTGCTCGATGACCTCAGTCATCACTGGATACCTCCGTCGCGCAGCGGTGCATGCCGGATATGCCACCACGCGAGCGGCCAGGACGCAAGCGCGCGGCAGGCACAGTCCCGCTCGGTGGGCGAACTGCGTGGCGTGTCAGTGTTCGGCGAACTCGTGCCGCGCTGGGATAGTGTGATCTCGGTGGCCCAGACGTTGCTATTTGTAGTCGCTGCGCTACGCATTGGGCATACTAATCGTGACGGTTGGCTGGCTGATCCAACCGGTGCGCAGCGGCATGCGGCTGGTCTGCAGTCACCAGGGTGCGAGCCGGAGCCGCGGGCACCAACTGCGGTTTTTATTCGTCCTGAACGATGGCTGCGGTCGTCAGGGCGGCAAGCACCGGCGGCGACCGGCAGCCGACGGCGACCGGGAATCAGCTCCAGGGCCGCGGTCCGCAGCGGCGTGAACTCGCAAGGAGGACTCCGACGTGCAGGTACAGGCCGAGCAGAATCGGGCCTCCGGCCTCCGCCGCTTCCGGCCGCGGCCGTCCTGGAGCCGGATGCTGGCCCTGGCAGGCCTGATCGTCGCCGCGCTCTTCTTCGCGACCGCGGTGACCGCGTACATAGTCGACTTCGTGTATCACACCGGGGCGGTGCTGAACTGGTACGACCTGAATGTCTACAACGACGCGGGCCTGATCACCCGGCACCTTCCGTCGATCCTGTACTCCTGGGGGCTGACCCCGACCGTCAAGTTCACCTACACGCCGTTCGCCGCGGTCGTCTTCGCCGGCGGTTCCCTGATGCCCTTCGCGACCCTGCGCTGGGTGATGACGGTGGCCGGGCTGATCTCCATCCCGCTTACCGCGTGGCTGACGCTGGGCGCGATGGGCCGCCGCGGGATGAGCCGGGCCGCGGTCGCGCTCGCGGTCGGCGCCATCGCGCTGTGGACCGAGCCCGTGACGAAGGCCCTGTCGCTGGGCCAGATCGAGCCGCTGCTGCTGCTGCTTGTCGTCTGGGATCTCACCCGCCCGGATAAGCGCTGGTGGAAGGGCGTCGGCATCGGCCTCGCGGCCGGGATCAAGCTCGTTCCGCTGATCTTCATCCCGTACCTGCTGCTGGCGGGGAAGATACGTCAGGCCGCGGTGGCGACCGGCACGTTCGCGGTGACCATCGCGGTCGGGTTCATCGTCCTGCCGGGGCCGTCGTCCCTGTACTGGCTCACCGGGTATTTCGTCCGGCCAGGCCGGACCGGCGCGGTAGACGCCCTGGTCAACCAGTCGCTGCTCGGCCTGCTGGCCCGCCAGTTCGGCGGGGTGACCGCCACCCAGCCGGTATGGCTGCCGATAGCCCTTGGCGTCGCCCTGATCGGCGTGGCAGCGGGCGCCTTGCTGAGCCGGGCGGGAAAGCCGGTCCAGGGCTGGACGCTGGTCGGCATCACCGGCGTGCTCGTATCGCCGATCAGCTGGGATCACCACTGGGTGTGGATCGTGCCCTTCCTCGCGATGCTCGCCGGCCTGGCCATGGCGGCCCGCGGTCGGCTGGCCCGCTCCGGCTACCTGGTGGCGTTCCTGCTCACCGCTGCGGTATTCGGCGCGTGGCCCGAGCGGTACAGCGGTCCCGATGCGTACATTCCCGGCCGCGGACTCCTCGGCTGGTACGTGCGGCCGCCGGAGATCTACCAGGTCACGCATCTGCACGGAGTGAAGTTCTGGACCTGGAACCTGTTCGTGCTCGGCGGCTGCGTGCTCTACCTGGCGATGCTGCTCGGGCTGTGGCTCCTCTGGCGAGCAGGCCGGCCGCGACGGGCCAAGGCGGCGCCCGCGGTGGCCAGCGAGACCGATGCCCTGCTGGCTCGCGCCGACGCCGTGCTGAAAGGCGATCCGCCGAGCGACGAGCACGCTGCCTGCTCGCCGCAAGCAAGCGGCCAGCTCAACGGCGGCCAGCTCAACGGCGCCGGCCAGACGGCCGACCGCCGACAGTCTGGCCGGCGGCCGGCAGCGACCCCGTGACCGCCGGGCTAGCCGGAGGACCGGGCTAGCCGGAGGACCGGGCTAGCGGAGGACCGGGCTAGCGGAGGACCGGGCTAGCGGAGGACCGGGCTAGCGGAGGACCGGGCTAGCGGAGG
>DATNIU010000137.1:0-12790 GCA_035604275.1 Streptosporangiaceae bacterium
CGGCACGCTCCCCGCCGGCACGCTCCCCGCTGGCACGCCTCCCGCTGGCACGCCTCCCGCTGGCACGCCTCCCGCTGCCGACGCGCCAGGCGCGTCTGCCGGCGCGCCCCCCGCTGCCTCATCGTGGGTGCCGCCGACCTCATCGAGCGCAGGCCGGCCGACGCCGGCCGGGGCGCCGCGCGCTTCCTGGAAGCGGGCCGCCGGCGCGCCCGACCGGGTGACTCCGTTCGATTCAGGGCCGACGGCCGGGTCAGGTCCCGCGGTGATCCTCGCGTGCTCGCTCTCGACCACGGCGACCGGATCACCGAACCCGGCCAGCACCTTCCGAACCTGCGCCGCGCTGGCCGCGCCCGGACCGCCGCACGCGACCTCGATCTGCATGCGGGTCCGGTCCAGCAGCGCCTGACGGTCCCGGAATCCCAGCTTCCTGCGGGCGGCAACCGACATCCGGTTGAGGTAATCACGGATTAGCTGCTCGCTGGGCGGATTCATGACTTGATGATCCACCTTCGGCGACCGCTTGAGGAGCCGGCACGCATGACCGTGATTGGACGGATTCCGAACCAGGCGGCACAGAGGCGAAAAGGCGGCTCCGGCGTCACGCCGGAGCCGCCTTTCGCTTACCGCACCGAGTCGTCCGTACGGACGACCGGGCCAGCGGACTCAGTCACCAGCCGGCGGCCAGCTCGCGCTGGCTGCCGCCAAGGACTAGAAGTCCATGTCACCGCCACCTGGAGCGGCCGGCGCCTTCTCCTTCTCCGGCTTCTCCACGATCACTGCCTCGGTGGTCAGGAACAGCGCAGCGATGGAGGCAGCGTTCTGCAGGGCAGAGCGAGTCACCTTCGCCGGATCGATGATCCCGGCCACGAACATGTCGACGTACTCGCCGGTCTCGGCGTTCAGGCCGCGACCAGCCTCGAGCCCGCGCACCTTCTCGGCCACCACGCCGCCCTCAAGGCCAGCGTTGATCGCGATCTGCTTCAGCGGCTCCTCAAGCGCGCGGCGCACGATGTTCGCGCCGGTTGCCTCGTCGCCCGTCAGCTCGAGCTTCTCGAACGCGTTCTTGCCCGCCTGCAGCAGGGCAACGCCGCCACCGGCGACGACACCCTCCTCGACAGCGGCCTTGGCGTTGCGCACCGCGTCCTCGATGCGGTGCTTGCGCTCCTTCAGCTCGACCTCGGTCGCCGCGCCCGCCTTGATCACGGCCACGCCGCCGACCAGCTTGGCCAACCGCTCCTGCAGCTTCTCGCGGTCGTAGTCGGAGTCGGTGTTCTCGATCTCGGCCTTGATCTGGTTGATCCGACCCGAGATCTGCTCCTGATCGCCGTGTCCGCTGACGATCGTTGTCTCGTCCTTGGTGACCACGACCTTGTCCGCCGTGCCCAGCATCTCCAGCTCAGCGCCGTCCAGCTTGAGGCCGACTTCTTCGCTGATGACCTGGCCACCGGTCAGGATGGCGATGTCACCGAGCATGGCCTTGCGGCGGTCGCCAAAGCCCGGCGCCTTCACAGCGACGGACTTGAACAGACCGCGGATCTTGTTGACGACCAGGGTGGCCAGAGCCTCGCCCTCGACATCCTCGGCGATGATGACCAGCGGCTTGCCCGACTGGACCACCTTGTCGAGGAGCGGGAGCATGTCCTTGTTCGCCGACACCTTCGAGTTGACGACCAGGATGTAGGGGTTCTCGAGCTCCGCCTCCATCCTTTCCGGGTCGGTGACGAAGTAGTGCGAGATGTATCCCTTGTCGAAGCGCATTCCCTCGGTGAGCTCGAGCTCAAGTCCGAAGGTGTTGCTCTCCTCGACGGTGATAACGCCTTCCTTGCCGACCTTGTCCATCGCCTCGGCGATCATCTCGCCGATCGAGGTGTCCCCGGCGGAGATGGAGGCGGTCGAAGCGATCTGCTCCTTGGTCTCCACATCCTTGGCCAGCTTGGACAGCTCCTCGCTGACCCGCTCGACGGCCGCCTCGATGCCGCGCTTGAGTGACATCGGGTTGGCGCCTGCCGCCACATTGCGCAGGCCCTCCCGGACCAGCGCCTGTGCAAGCACCGTCGCGGTCGTCGTGCCGTCGCCGGCAACGTCGTCCGTCTTCTTCGCTACTTCCTTGACAAGCTCGGCGCCGATCTTCTCCCACGGGTCCTCGAGCTCGATCTCCTTGGCGATGGACACGCCATCGTTGGTGATCGTGGGGGCTCCCCACTTCTTCTCGAGCACCACGTTCCGGCCCTTCGGGCCGAGGGTTACCTTCACGACGTCGGCCAGCTGGTTCATGCCGCGCTCGAGGCCGCGACGTGCGTCCTCGTCATACGCGATCATCTTCGCTGCCATAGGCTCCAGTCCTCCCGGAACTTATTGCCTTGCGTGCCGACCGAGCCGATGCCCGCGACGGACGACATCACCTGCCACGCAGTCCCTTCCTGCCGCAGGCGGTGCCTCATCGCCCCGATCACGCCACAATGAGCTGTCACTCTCACCCCGAGAGTGCCAACGACTTGTTTAGCACTCTCGGGGTGAGAGTGCAAACCGAACCGGCTCGAACGACCGGAAGTTCATCCGCCGTCAGGTGCCCCGGGCGGTCGCGGGGGCGCGGCCAGCGCAAAGGCCCGGCACCCCCAGTTGCTGGGTACCGGGCCCGCTGCGCCGTGGCCGGTTCGAACCTGCGGCCTCGGATCGGAACCTAAACTGTGCGGACTGCTTCAGCCTGCGGCCCGCGGTCGCTCTGCGTAATCTCGAATTCGACCCGCTGGCCTTCTTCAAGCGTGCGGTAGCCGTCCGCCTGAATTGCCGAGAAGTGGACGAAGACGTCCCTACCACCGTCGACCGCGATGAAGCCGTAGCCCTTATCCGCGTTGAACCATTTGACGGTGCCCTGAGCCATGAACAACAACTCCCTAACTTTTGCTCGGGCTTCGGGTCACGCCCTTGCTACGCGAAACCCGTTGATCGCGGAACGGGCTTGACGTGCTGCGCAAGCTTTGCCTGCCGTTCTCGCCGTACCGACAGCGACCGGACATTACACTACATGCTCGCGGGGTCCGGCGTACTGAGATGTCACGCAAGTTCGCCAGAGGGCAAACCATCCGAGTCCGGTACAACGAGGGCATCGGCGCGAGGGCCTCGCGAGCGGAGCGCACACGGCCCAGGACCAGCGCGAATGACACGGGCCGGATGGCGCTGGCAACCTCGGCGGATGGCTGGCTGTTCCACGGTCGGCGGGATCAGCGCCGCCCGCTGAGCGGGGCCGGGTCCTGAGCTGCGGCCCCGCCCCGGCCGACCCCGCTGACCCAGGCCGTCGGCGACCGCGTCGCTGCCCCGCCGATGACTGCGACGTCAGCCACGGCACATAGCACGGATTCCGTGGCCATATACCATCATAAAACGGGTGTTAACATGACTGAAAGTCGTGCTAAGTGAGCGATCTCGTGGCCGCGAATCGGGTGAATCGGGCTTATCGGCTTCATGTTTCAGGCAGGACGCGCCGTGTGCGCCGCGCGGCAACGTCGTGTGCGGGTAGCGCGGTCAGCCGCCCGCGACTGCCGGAATCACCGACACGGACGTCCCGGGCGGAACCTGCGTCTGCAAGCCGTCGGCGAGGCGGACGTCGGTGTCGCCGACATAGACATTGATGAATCGCCGCAGCTTGCCCGCGTCGTCGAGAATTCTCGCGGCAATTCCCGGATATGCCGCGTCCAGGCCGGCGATGACCTCGCTGAGCGTCCCCGGCTCGACGGTCACTTCGGCGGCACCACCGGTAAAGGTCCGCAAGACGGTGGGGATCCTGACCGGCACGCTCATGCGATCGCACTCCCTGCGTCGTGATTGACTCCCGCTCGCAGCCTGGCGAATTCCGCCAAGCGCGGCCGGATCGGCGCCGCCAGCGGGAGGGCGCCAGCCACCGCGTCGAGCGTCTTCAGCCCGTCGCCCGAGTTGATGATCACGGTCTCGGCGGCCGGGTCGAGCTGGCCCGCCGCGAGCAGCCTGCGCAGCACGGCGAGGGTCACCCCGACCGCCGTCTCGCCGAAGATGCCCTCCGTGGCCGCGAGCAGCCGGATCGAGTCCACGATCTCGTCATCGGGCGCGTCAGCCACCCAGCCGCCGGTCCGGCGCACGACATCGAGCACGTAAGGTCCGTCGGCCGGGTTGCCGATCGCCAGCGACTTGGCGATGGTGTCCGGCCGGACCGGCTGCACCACGTCGTCGCCGGCCGCGAATGCCGCGGCCACCGGCGCGCAGCCGCTTGCCTGCGCGCCGTACACCCGGACGTCGGCGTCGGGTACCAGGCCGAGCGAGGCCAGCTCGCCGAAGGCCTTGTCGATCTTGACCAGCTGCGCGCCAGAGGCCACCGGCACCACGATCTGGCGCGGCAGCCGCCAGCCCAGGTCCTCGGCGATCTCATAGCCAATGGTCTTGGAGCCCTCCGCGTAGTACGGCCGCACGTTCACGTTCACGAACGCCCAGTCTTCGTGCTCGTCAGCGAGCTCGGATGCCAGTCGGTTCACGTCGTCGTAGCCGCCGTCGACCTTGACGAGGAAGCACCCGTAGACCGCCGACGCCAGGATCTTCTGCGGCTCCAGGTTCGCCGGCACGAGCACCACGGACTTGATGCCGGCCCGGGCAGCCGCGGCGGCCACGGCGTTCGCCAGATTGCCCGTGGACGGGCAGGCAAGCACCCGGTAGCCAAGCTCGACGGCCGCTGCGAGCGCGACTGCGACCACCCGGTCCTTGAACGAGTGCGTCGGGTTGGGCCGTTCGTCCTTGACCCACAGGCAGCGCATCCCGAGTACCCGGGCCAGATTGTCGGCCCGCACCAGCGGCGTGCATCCCGGCTCGGTGTTCGGCGTGGCCGCGACTTCTGGCGGTACCGGCAGCAGGCTGGCGTAGCGCCAGATGTTGCGCGGGCCCGCCTCGATCAGCTCCCTGGAGATCGGCGGCAGGTCGTAGCGGACCTCCAGCGGACCGAAGCACTCAGAGCAAGCGTGCTGTGCGCCGAGCTGATACGTGGCGCCGCACTCGCGGCAGGCCAGCGCGCTGGCATTGCCGAGCCGCGCGCCGGATGGTGAGGGAACGCGGGCCGGCGGAACCGTGCGGGAGGGGGTGAATACGGGGGTCGTAGCGGTGCTGGTCATAGGTGTGCTGGTCATAGCTGTGCGGCCTCTCCTCATCTGTCCCGCTGCCGATCTGGCAGCGAGCCGGAGTTGGCACCAGTCACGAGCAGGCCTAGATGACGGCGAACGCGGTGCGGGCCCGCGAAGCGGGCACGGACGGCGATCGCTGGTCAAGCACGATCATCGCGATGGTTGCCGGGGCTTCACAGGGCCGTTCCCTCCACCCCTCTGGATGAGCGATATGAAGTTGTACCGGTAACTCTAACCGACTCCTCGGGTGATGTCCGCACCGGTCACCTGCCTGGCGGAAGCACGGGCCGAACCACCGGGGCCGGTACCGCGTTCAGGCCACGGACAGCGTTAACCTGGTCCGAATGGGCGATCCGACTGCCAGGCGCAGCATCCTCGTGGCGTCCAATCGAGGGCCGGTCTCTTTCACGCGCGGCGATGACGGGCGGCTGTCAGCCAGGCGCGGGGGCGGCGGGGTAGTCTCCGGTCTCTCGTCGGTAGCAAGTCACGGGCAGATGCTCTGGGTCTGCGCGGCGCTGAGCGACGCTGACCGGGTCGCCGCCCGCCAGGCGCCCGGCGGCATGCTCGACATGGACGGGAACGCAGGCGGCTCGGCCATCCAGATGCTCAGTATTCCCCCCGCCATTTTCAACCGGGCTTACAACACCGTGGCCAACTCGGTCCTGTGGTTCGTCCATCACATGCTGTATGACACGCCGAACCGGCCCCAGTTCGGTATCTCATTCCGGCGCGACTGGCAGGCGTACCGCGAGTACAACGCCACGTTCGCCCGTGCGCTCGCCGCCGCTCCCGGCGCGGAGCCAGCCAGCGCGGAGGCAGCCAGCGCGGAGCCAGCCAGCGCGGAGGCAACCAGCACAGAGGCAGCCAGCACAGAAGCGGAGCCAGCCAGTGCGGAAGCGGAGCCAGCCAGTGCGGAAGGAGCCCACACGGAAGCGTTCAGCACCGGCGCCGCGGAGCCGGTCCGGGCGATCGTGCAGGATTACCACCTGACCCTGGTCCCCCGGATGCTGGCCGAGCTCAGGCCCGGAGTCAGGATCGCTCATTTCTCGCACACCCCGTGGGCGCCGGTCGATTATTTCCGGCTACTGCCGGACGCCATCGCCTGGGAAGTGCTCGACGGCATCCTCGGCGCCGACCATGCCGGGTTTCTCAGTCAGCGCTGGGCCGACGCGTTCCTGGACTGCTGCGAGCACGTCCTGGGCGCGGAGGTCGATCGCGATCGCCAGCGGATCACCCACCGCGGGCACGTCACCGGCGTCGGCGTGCACCCCCTCGGCGTCGACGCGCCCGAGCTGATCAGGCGCGCCGCAGAACCGGACGTCGAGGTCAGGATGGCCGCACTTGCCGAGGTGATCGGTGACCGCAAGCTGATCGTGAGGGTGGACCGCACGGAGCTCTCCAAGAACATCGTCCGTGGCCTGGCCGCCTACCGCGAGCTGCTGCTGACTCGGCCGGAGTGGCGCGGCCAGGTGATCATGCTGGCTCTGGCCTACCCGTCCAGGCACGACCTGCCCGAGTACCGGGAGTACGCCGCCAGCGTGCAGCGGATCGCACGCGAGATCGAAGACGAGTTCGGCACGCCCGACTGGACCCCGATCGTGCTGCACGCCAACGATGACTACCCCCGGTCACTTGCCGGGTACCGGCTCGCCGACGTGCTGCTCGTGAACCCGATCAGGGACGGCATGAACCTGGTCGCCAAGGAGGGACCCATTCTGGCCGACCGCGGCTGCACGCTCGTACTCTCCCGCGAGGCCGGCGCCGCTGCCGAGCTCGGCAGCGACGCCCTGATGGTAAACCCGTTCGACGTGTCCGCGACGGCAGCGGCCCTGCACGAAGCGCTCGGCATGTCGCAGGAGGAACGAACCCGCCGGTGCCGGTCGCTGGCCGCGGCGGCCGGCGCGATCACCCCGTCGGTCTGGTTCGCCGACCAGCTGGCCGCCCTGGACCAGGACGTGACGCGGGACGGCTGACGCGGGACGGCTGAACGGTGCGGCGCCGTCCGGCCGAGCCGGGAGCTACCGCACCGTGTCGACGATGGTGGCAGCCCTGAAAGACTGGCGAAACGCATACAGGCGGGCAAAGTCGCCATTGTTCCGGCCGCGAAATTCTTCGTACAGAGAATCCCAGTTCCAGGCCAGGAACTCGGCCACCATTCTGGAGCCTGAGACATCTTTCCCGGCGCACAGGAAGGTGACCCTGCCGTCTTTAGCGGTAACTCGCTGCAGCACCGCGAGCTCGTCAGCCGGATAATCGCTGGCATAGTATTTCAGCTCGGAATACCCGCGCACGGCCATCCGCTCGAATGCCCTGCCGCGTTCGTCCTTCACGAACCGGTAGACCGAGTTGTGCGGATCCCCGCCCAGCAGCTCCTCGGCCAGCTCGTTGCTCTCTTTCGCCCCGGTGCCCATAAGAATGATCGTGCCGGTGGCCGGGGGTATCACCGGGCTCGTCTCCCGGCTCGTCTCGGGGCTCGTCTCGGGGCTCGCGACCGGACTCACGGTGACGTCGATTCGCCCGAAATCTCGCTTGCCAGACATCAGCCCGTCCATTATCGACGCGAGCGACGCCACGACCCACGTCGCGTCGAACAGGTCCCGGACCGCCTGGGCTCCCAGGAATTCGTCTACCGCCACGGTCTCACCGACATACCCGCTTGACGGCACGCCGCCGGCCAGCTGCTCCACGTCCTTCTCTGGCTGAAACCTGGACAGCAGTACATGAATAGCCCTGACTCCAGGACTCAGCCCGAAGAACGACGCGAGGTGCCGCTGCCGCCGGTTAGTTCGCACGACTATTATGGTCAGCGGTATGATCGCGATGACAACCGCCGAGGCAATGTTTCCCAGTATTCCTATGAGGAAATTCTGCACCAATTTACTCCGAGCCCGCCGCTAGCTTCAGATCAGACCGAACTGTAGCATTCGCGAGCTAGCTCACCCATACGAGCGGCATCCCGGGCAAGAACTCAAGGCCCATGCCCGGCGATTAAGCTGCCGATCCGAATCGAGCTATCCGGCGGCCGAGTCGGCCAGCGCGCTGAGCAGCGCGCTGATCCCCTCCGGGCCGTCCACCACGAGATCGGCGAGCGCGGCCAGCTCGCCGGCTGCCTCGGCCGATCCGCTGCATACGGCGAGCCCCGGAATTCCTGAGCCGCGCAGCGCGCGCACCGCGTCGAAGGCGGCTACGTCGCCGAGGTCATCCCCGCAGAACAGCACCGATGCCGGATGACGTTCCGCGACCAGAGCGCCGAGCGCCACCCCCTTGTCGATGCCGTCCGGTCGCAGTTCCAGCACCAGGCGCCCAGGTTGCACGGTGAGGCCATTCCTGGTGGCCAGGCCGGTCAGCGGGCCGCGCAGCGCCTCGATAGCGGTCTGCGGATCGGCCGCGCGACGGGTGTGCACGGCGACCGCGTTGCCCTTGTCCTCGATCAGCGTCCCAGCAGGCGCCTTGGCTTCGGCCAGGACACGCGGAAGCTCGGCGCGGGCGGCAGCCACCCCCGGCGGCGGCGGACGGGACGTCAGCACGCCGTCCTGCCAGCGTTCCGAGCCGTAGTGCCCCAGCACGATCAGGCCCGGAATCCCGGCGAACCCGCCCAGCTCGACGGCCACGTCGGCGGGCCTGCCTGTGATCACCGCCAGAGTGCCGATGACCGGCGCAAGCCGGCCGAGAGCCGGACCTACTCCGGGGTGTGCGCGCGCAGCGTCTGGACTATGGACGATCGGCGACAGCGTGCCGTCGAAGTCCATCGCGATCAGCGCTCTGGCCGGCTCACCGAGCAGCGCGGCCAGGCCGAGACGACCTGCCGCGGTGCGTGGCCGCGGCAGCGAGCCGGCACCCGTCACCGAGATCCGCCGTCTCCTCGATCGGTGTCAGCCGAGCGCAGCCGATGCCGGCTGGCGCGCTGCCTGCGCAGCCGCGTGACCAGCGCCGGGTCGAACACGAGCGCCTCCTGCCGGTCGATGAGATCGTTTAGCATCTGGTAATACCTCGTGGCAGATATGCCAAACACATCGAGGATCTCCCGCTCCTTGGCACCGGGAGACCGCCACCAGCTCCGCTCGAAGGCCAGGATGCGCATCTCAAGCTCGGTCAGCGGGGACACCCGGCATCCAGCCCTTCTCATCTGACCCCATCGTAGGCCGGCCAGGAACCAAGCGGTAAGCCCCGCCGCCACCCGGCGGAGCGGCGCCGGGGGTTCCCGCGGACGGACAGCACACGTAAGCTCACGGCTTGTGATGTCGATGAACTGGCTGACATTCCTCTCCGACTTCGGCCTCGAGGACGGGTTCGTCGCCGCCTGCCACGGTGTCGCCGCACGGATCGCCCCGGCTGCCCGCGTGATCGACATCACCCATCTGGTGCCGCCCGGCGATGTTCGCCGCGGCGCCGCCGTGCTGGCACAGACGGTGCCAGTGATGCCGCCCGCGGTCCATGTCGCTGTCGTCGACCCCCGGGTCGGTACGGCACGGCGGGCGATCGCTGTCCAGGCCGGCCCCGGCATCCTGGTCGGCCCCGACAACGGCCTGCTGTCCTGGGCGATCACCGCGCTCGGCGGAGCCGTTACGGCCGTGGCGCTGACCAGCGAGGTGCTGTGGAACCGTCCTGTATCACCCACCTTCCACGGCAGGGACATCTTCATGCCGGTAGCCGCTCATCTGATCGCGGGCACCGCGCTCGCCGACGCGGGAACCGAGATCGACGTCGCCGATCTGGTCATGCTGGCCCAGCCGACCAGCCGGATGCTGGACGGGGAGGCAGAAGGCGAGGTGCTGTCCGTGGACCGGTTCGGCAACGTGCAGCTGTCGATCCCGGCGCCCGCCGCGGCGAAGCTGGGGATCAGCTTCGGCTCGCCGGTGCTGATCCGCTGCAACCGGCGCGAGCTGATCGCGCCATACCGGGAGACGTTCGGCTCGGCGGCGCCTGGTGAACTGGTCGCGTTCACGGACAGCGCGGGCCTGATCTCCCTGGCGGTCAGCAGCGGCAATGCCGCCGAGACGCTCTCACTGCCGCCGGGCGCACGGGTAAGGATCGCTGCCGCCCCGCCAGCCTGATGACCCGATCGCCCCGCACCTGGCCGGTATTCCTTCTTGCCCGGCCCGAACGGACGGCCTGACCGCGGATCAGGATCAGCCGATCAATGGAGCGGGCGCGGCCGGGCAGCGACTGACGCCGATACCAGCGAGTAAGTCGCAGCACTCACCGGCAAACCGTCGTGGACGTGGCAGAATGCGTGTTACGCAGCAGGGAAGGCAGCAACCGGCGTGCCGCTGAGAATCCCCCGTCTCGTCAGGGCCGGTGCCGTCATCGGCTTGGCCTCGGCACCAATTGCTCTCGTTGGCCTGCCCGCCAGCGCGGCCCTGCTGCGGTCGCACGAATGGTGGCTCAGCGCATTGCACGTGCAGCAGGCCTGGCGGGTCACCGAGGGCTCAGGCGTTAAGGTCGCCATTCTGGCCGATGGCGTTGCCGCAAGGCAGGTAGACGTGGCTGGCACTGTGGTCGACGGGCCGGATTTCACCCGCTCGGGGCGGTCCGCGGGCGGCGCGCATTTCGGCGTGGTCGGCACCGGCCTGGCCAGCCTGATCGCCGGTCACGGGCACGGCAGGAAGGGCGCTGAGGGCATCGTCGGCATCGCGCCTGATGTCAGCGTCATCTCCGTCCGGGTGACCCTGAGCCCGGGCGACCCGCTCTGGTCAGACAAGGCTGTCGCGTCGCGGATACCGGCCGCGATCGCCGCTGGCATCCGCTATGCGGTCAAGCAGGGGGCGACCGTCATAGACCTGCCTGCCGACCCGGGCGTGCCAGGCACCGACGGCCGGGACGGCGTGCCAGCAGCGGCCGGCGGAAGCGTGGCCGAGCAGGCAGCCATCGCGTACGCGGTCCGCAAGAACGTGGTCCTCGTCGCGCCGGCCGGCGATAACGCCAGGGCTGGCGACACCGTGAACTACCCCGCTGCCTATCCAGGAGTCATCGCGGTCGGGGCGTTCGGCCCTTCTTTCATCAGGGCGCCTTACAGCAGCGACCGGCCGTACGTCTCGGTGACCGCCGCGGGCTCCGGCGTTGTCGCGGCGGCGCCGGCCGGCTACCAGACGATGAACAGCACCTGGGCAGCGAGCGCCATCGTGACCGGCATCGCCGCCCTGGTCAGGTCGCAGTTTCCGAACCTGACCGCGGCGCAGGTCAGCCATGCGCTGATCAGCGGCACGATGTTCCGCCGGAACGGCGGATCGCGGAACGGGCCTGGCTACCGCGTGGCAGATGCCCGGCTGGCCCTGGCCAGCGCTGCCACGATGTCGCCGCCGCACGCGATGCCGGCCGCGTCAGGAGCGCTGCCCCGCGACCGTCCGATGCCGCCGCCGGTACCTTCGTCGGCCTCGGTCGTCACGCGCAGCCTCCTCCTGGACGGAGGCATCTCCGCAGGCGTGCTGATCGTGCTGCTCGCGCTGATCGCCGCGTACGGGTCGATGATACGGCGGCGCAATCACCGGGCCGTCCTCGCGGCCGAGCAAGACCGGCAGCGCCGGGTCCGGCCGGGTTACGGCACGATGCCCGCCGATTCGCTACTTGAGTTCTTCGGCCCGCAGCACGCCCGGCCTGCGGCGCGCTCGGCGATCAGCCCGCGGTTCCAGCCGAGCTCAAGCTTCGCTCGCCGCTGGGCCACCCAAGTCCAGCCAGCGTCGCCGGCTCGGCCAGCACTATCGCCCGAATCGGCTCTGCCGTTCCCGGCTGTCCAGCCGCCGGCCGCCCAGCCAGCCCTGTCCGCCCGGCCTGGCCCGCCCGCCCATCACGCCCTGCCAGGCCGCTCGGCGCTGCCAGGCCGCTCCCCACTGTCCGCCCGCTCCCCACTGTCCGCCCGCTCCCCACTATCCGGCCGCCCGGCCCTATCCGGCCGCTCGGCACTGGCTGCCCAGCCCGCACTACCCAGCCAGACCGCACTACCCGGCCAGCCCGCCCAGCCCGGCCAGCCCGCCCAGCCCGGGCTACCCGCCCAGCCCGGGCTACCCGCCCAGCCCGCGCTACCCGCCCAGCCCGCGCTACCCGGCCAGACCGCGCTACCCGCCCAGACCGCGCTGCCCGCGCGCTTCGCTCCGGTAGCCCAGTCGGCCGGATCGCATCTGACCGAGCGGCCGGACCTGCCCGGCCAGCCCGGCTTTCCCGCCCCACCGACCACAGGAAGCACGTCAGGCTTCCCGGTCAGGTCAGGATTGCCGGTTACCTCAGCACCCCTGTTCGTCCCTGGCGCCGTCATCCCGCAGGGCCAGGCAGGGTTCCCTGCTCCCGGTTCGGCCAGCACGCCAGTACTGCCCGTCGTGCCCGAACTGCCCGTCGTGCCCGAACTGCCCGGACGGCCCGACGCCGTCGGCCAGTCAGGGCCTTCCGGTCGGCCGACATCCTCTGCCGACCAGCGGCTGCCGACGAGGAGGGCGGCTCAGCGGGGCCAGGATCCATGGCGTGACCTGCGCGCGGAATGGCAGTCAGGCGGTTCCGGCACCCTGCCCGGCCTCAACGCCACCGGTCTCAACACCACTGGCCTTCACGCGGCTGGGCCGAGTACGGCTGGGCCGCGCGCGGCTGGGCCGAGTACGGCTGGGCCGAGTACGGCTGGGCCGAGTACGGCTGGGCCGAGTACGGCTGGGCCGAGTACGGCTGGG
>DATNIU010000138.1:0-66710 GCA_035604275.1 Streptosporangiaceae bacterium
CGGGGCGCGGTTCGCGACCGCGGCCCGCCGCTGCCGCACAGGGGGATGACGCAAATGGGATGACACCGCGCCACCTGCCGCAAGCCACGCCGTGCCAGTTCAGTTCGTCGGCACAGCGCGCGGCGCGGGATAGGTTGCAGGAAGAGGTCGGTACCTGCCGGGCGCGGGCATCGGCATCCGGCCGTGGCGGAGAGGCAGAACGTGACCGACGAAAGCATTAGATCGGCGACTTCGGCGACAAGCCGGACGATCGACGACGAGAACGACAGCCTGCCGGAACGGGGGCATCGGCTGGCCACCGCGGTTCAGCCAGCCACGGCGATGTCGGCCGAAAGCGGCGCTCGTGACGAGGTCACGGTCCGGCTGCCAGCCGACGGCGCCTATCTCTCCGTGCTGCGGACAGCGACCGCCGGGCTGGCGGCGCGCCTCGACTTCACCCTGGACGAGATCGAGGATCTGCGCATCGCCGTGGATGAAGCCTGCGCGATGCTGCTCAGCCAGGCGATCCCGGGCAGCGTCCTTGAATGCAGCTTCAGGCTCGGCCAGGACACGATGACGGTCTCGGTCTCGGTTCGCTGCCTGGCACCGCGGGCGCCGGCCGACGACACGTTCGCCTGGACCGTGCTCTGCGCCCTGGCCGGCAGCGTCGAGGCCCTGGTCGGGCCCGGTGACCTGCTGACGATCATGCTGCGCAAGAGCCGCGATACATCGAGGTCGGCGTGACGGGGGAAGTTGAGGTCGCCTTGACCGAGGAGTTCGAGACGATAACGGCGGAGCCGGCCGGGGGGCAGGCGCTGGCCGGCGCCGACGATGTCCTGGCCGTGCCCGGGCTGATCACCGAGGAGCTTGACGACGACGATGGCACCGTCGCTGAGCGACTCTCAGGCGCGATCAAGGTTCAGCACGCGGTACGTGAACGCGGGCACGCCAGGGAGCTGTTCGTGCGGCTCTCCGAGCTTCCCGCGGGCGATCCTGAGCGCCTGAAGATCCGGGGCGAGCTGGTCGAGCTGCACCTGCCGCTGGTGGAGTACCTGGCCAGGCGATTCCGGAACCGGGGCGAATGGCTCGATGACCTGACGCAGGTGGCCACCATCGGCCTGATCAAGTCCATCGACAGGTTCGACCTCAGCCGGGGCGTGGAGTTCTCCACGTACGCGACGCCGACCATCGTCGGAGAGATCAAGCGGCACTTCAGGGACAAGGGCTGGGCCGTCCGGGTGCCACGGCGGCTCCAGGAGCTGAAGCTCTCCCTGACCAAGGCGATCGGCGACCTCGCCCAGAACCTCGGCCGGGCGCCGACGGTCGCCGAGCTCGCCGCTCACCTCCAGATGTCCGAGGAGGAGGTGCTTGAGGGGCTGGAGTCCGCCAACGCCTACTCCACCGTCTCACTGGACGCACCCGACTCGGGGGACGAGGACGCTCCGGCGGTCGCCGAGTCGCTCGGCATGGTCGACGACGCGCTGGAGGGTGTCGAGTACCGGGAGTCGCTCAAGCCGCTGCTTGAGCGGCTGCCGCCTCGGGAGAAGCGGATCCTGCTGCTCAGGTTCTTCGGGAACATGACTCAGTCCCAGATCGCGATCGAGCTCGGGATCTCGCAGATGCACGTGTCCAGGCTGCTCGCCCGGACCCTCGCCCAGCTTCGCGAGGGACTCACCGGCGAGGACTGACCTTCCGCTGGCAGCCGAGGCTAGCGCGCCACCGGATCCTGAGGCTGGAAGGTCAGCGCCCTGATGGAGGGCGGCACAAGCAGCAGGACCAGTCCCGCGGCCGACAGCGACAGCAGCGGCACGCCCCACCAGTACCGCTGGCCCTGGAGGAGATAGATCCCGACGACGCCGCTGAACAGCTGAGTCAGCAGCGCAGGCGTCCGGCTCCACCGCCTTACCCTGGCCAGACCTGCCGCGACGAAGGCGAGTGCCACCGCGGTCCCGATGCCGATCGCGGTGATGGCTATGCCGCTTGAGCTCTGGTAGGACCTCCCCTGGCTGGCCGCGATCGCGGCCAGCACGGCGGCGGTCAGTACGGCCGCGGCCTGCATCGCCTCGATCAGCGCAGCGCCAGTCACGGTCAGCGGACGCGCCTGCCGCTGCGCCATGGCCGTCCCGTTAGCCTGAGCGCGTGCGCGCGCTCTTGATCGTGAACCCACGTGCCACCTCCACGACCCGGCTGCGCCGGGATGTCATCGCGCGCGCCCTGGCGTCCGCTGTCGAACTTGAGGTCGTCCAGACACGCTACCGGGGCCACGCCACCAAGCTAGCGGCCCGCGCCCGCGCAGAAGCCTACGGACTGGTGCTCACCCTTGGCGGCGACGGCACCGTCAACGAGGCGGTCAACGGCATCCTCGGCGATGCCGGTGATCTAGCGCGGGACCGGCTGCCCGCGGACCGGCTGCCCGCGCTGGCGGCGCTGCCTGGTGGCAGCGCCAACGTATTCACCGGGTCGCTCGGGATGCCGCGTGATCCGGTCGACGCCGCCGGCCAGATCCTTCAGGCACTGGCCGAGGGCCGCGAGCGCACGATCGGACTCGGCTCGGCCGACGGCAGGTACTTCACCTTCAACTCCGGCCTCGGCCTGGATGCTGAGGTGGTCAGGGCCATGCAGGGGCTGCGCGCCCACGGACGGCCGGTGACGCCATCGCTGTACGTGCGGCTGACCCTGCGGCAGTTCTACCGCCAGACCGACCGGCGGCGGCCCAGGCTGGCCATCGAGCTTGACGGCCACCCCGCGCCAGACCCGGTGTTCCTCTGCATCGTGTCGAACACCGCCCCGTGGACCTATCTCGGCAGCCGGGCCGTCCATACCAGCCCGCAGGCCGGATTCGACACCGGCCTGGACGTCTTCGCGCTGCGCACTCTGTCGTCTTTCGGCACCTTCTACGCCCTCGGCCAGATGCTCAGGAAAGGCGGCAGGCCACCACATGGTCGCAACATACTGATATTCCATGATCAGGCGAGCGTGACCCTGCGTGCCGACCGGCCGGTGGCGTTCCAGATTGACGGAGAGTACGTCGGAGAACGGGAGCATGTGACATTCAGGTCCGTACCGGACGCGCTCCGGGTGGTGGCGTGACCGACCGCCGCCGCCCAAGATGGCCAGGAACATAACGGGATGACTAGCCTAAAGTATTTCATCTCCGTACTCCCCGCGTTCCGGCTCCCGTACCCGGCGCACGGACCATGCCCGCCATGTGACTGATCTGACACCGAAATCCGGCCTAACCTTTGCCCTAGGGTCTTGCGCTTGATCGATTAACTTGGGAGGGTTGTAACGCTCCTGGCGTGAGGCAAGCATGTGTGCCCAAGGCCAGGCGGGCGATGTCTGCGCGGGAGAGGTCCACGGGGGCGTGGCTCGGCGGTCTAGATGGGAGCCGGCACGGGGCGCACGTTCCGTGATTGCACTGAACTTTAGCTCGGGAACCACGGCCAGCCCGGGGAACCACGGCGCTAACCGTGACATATGGCAACGCTCGTGAATTCGTTCACAAGCATGACAGAGGCGACGGGCCTCGGCGACGGCCCGCTGGTCCTCACAGAGGAGTGGAGCGCATGGACTGGCGTAACTACGCCGCCTGTCGTGACGTAGACCCGGAGCTGTTCTTCCCGATCGGGAACACCGGTCCCGCGCTGCTCCAGATCGATGAGGCCAAGCAGGTCTGCGGTCGCTGCAAGGTCTCCGAGGCGTGCTTGCAGTGGGCGCTGGAGAGCGGTCAGGACTCCGGGGTCTGGGGCGGACTGAGCGAAGACGAGCGGCGCGCGCTCAAGCGGCGCGGCGCGCGGGTTGGCGCCAGCGCCTGATCCGATCGCGCTGATGCCCCGTCCGCGCGACCCGGCGCCGCGGCCGCCTGTGCCGGCGCCGAAGTGCCCCGTTCCTGCGCCAGAGCCGCCTGCTGCGACGCCGGATTCGCGTGCCGCGATTCCTGATCCGCATCCGGCAGCGGGAGGTCGAGCCGAACGGTAGTCCCGCCGCCCTCTCTGGGCGCGATGATCAGCGTGCCGCCGAGCTCGCCCACCACGAGCGTGCGGACGATCTGCAGGCCCAGGCTGGGCGCCGACTCCAGATCGAATCCCGGCGGCAAGCCGCTCCCGTTGTCGGTCACCGTCACCGCGATCCTGTCTGGCCTGCGGTCGGCCGTCAGCTCCAGCGTCCCGGTCGCCGGCGCCCCAGGTCGCGCCAGGCCGTGCTGGATCGCGTTGTGCAGCAGCTCGGTCAGCACCAGGCCGAGCGGGGTAGCCACGGACGCTGACAGCACGCCGAACCGGCCCGCGAGCACCGGGGTGACCCGCGCCTCGGGCGCCGACAGGTCTCCGGCCATCATCGCGATCTGACGAGCGATGTCGTCGAAGTCGACAACTTCCCCCGCGGCCTGGGACAGCGTCTCGTGCACCAGTGCGATCGAGCCCACCCGGCGCACGGCCTCGTTGAGCGCGGCTGCCGCCTCGGGCGCCTTCACCCGGCGGGCCTGGAGCCGCAGCAGGGCCGCGACCGTCTGCAGGTTGTTCTTCACCCGGTGATGGATCTCCCTGATGGTCGCTTCCTTGGTAATCAGCTCACGTTCCCGGTGCCGGAGCTCGGTCACGTCCCTGAGCAAGATCAGCGCACCGGCGGCGACGCCGTCGACCACCAGCGGAATGGCCCGCATCTGGACCACGGATCCGTTGGCCTCGAGCTCGGTCTCCAGGTGAGCCCGGCCGCTGGCCGCGAGCATCAGCGAATCGTCCCTGGGTATGTTGCTCGCGCACAGGCGCGCCGTCAGCGGCCCGAGCTCCCGCCCGGTCAGATCGGCCGTCAGGCCGAGCCTGCGGTAGGCCGACAGGGCGTTCGGGCTGGCGTAGCTGACCTTGCCGGATCGGCCAAGGCGGATCATCCCGTCGTTCACCCGCGGGGAACGGACCAGGATCGGCGAGCTGGCCGGGCAGGGAAACAGGCCCGCCGCGCTCATCTGGGCCAGGTCATTGGCCGCCTTCAGGTAGGCCAGGTCCATCCGGCTGGGTGTCCTGGCCGAGTCAAGGTTCGTCGACCGCTCGATGACGGCGACCACGCGCCCCGCCCGGCAGACCGGGATCGTCTCGTGCCGGACCGGGACGCCGCGCCGCCACTCCGGGTCGCCCTCCCGGCAGACCCGCCCCTGCGCCACCGCCGCCTCGAGCAGCGGCTGCTCCCCCGCGGCCCGCAGCGACCCGACGACGTCGTCGGGGAACGCGGTCGGACCCGTGGTCGGCCGGACCTGCGCCAGCGCGATCCAGGACCGCTCGGCCGGCAGCTGCGCCCAGAGCACCAGGTCGGCGAACGACAGGTCGGCAAGCAGTTCCCAGTCCGACACCAGCGCATGCAGCCATGCGACATCCGGCGCGGCGATCTGCGCCCTCCTGGCCAGGTCGTTGAGCGTGGGCACGCCGACATCATCGCACTGCCGGCTTTCCGCCATCCGGCTGGCATCCGCCCGCACCGGACGCGGACACGACCGGAGGGGCTCCTGGTAACGTCGCGGCCATGGCTCAGGACCAGCACACCCAGCCCGTCACGCACGGCGGCGCGCAGGCGGTGGCGGCCGCCAGGGCGCACGGCGCGCGGACGATCTTCACCCTGTCCGGCGGGCACGTGTTCCCGGTCTACGACGGGGCGGTCAAGGCCGACCCGCCGATGCCGATCCTTGACGTCAGGCACGAGCAGACGGCGGTCTTCGCCGCTGAGGCCACCGCCAGGCTGACCAGGGCGCCAGGCTTCGCCGTGCTCACAGCCGGGCCAGGCGTGACCAACGGGATCAGCGCGATCACGACCGCCTGCTTCAACGGCTCAAGCGTGGTGGTGCTCGCCGGAAGGGCGCCGGACAACCGGTGGGGCTCGGGCAGCCTCCAGGAGTTCGACCATCCGGTGCTGCTCGGCCCGATCACCAAGCGTGCCTGGACCGAGCACAGCGCCGCCGGGGTCGGCGCCGCCGTCAGCGAGGCGTTCCGGCTGGCCACCGCCCGCCACCGCGGGCCAGTCTTCCTCGACGTGAGCCTGGAGGCGCTGTTCGGGACGCCCGATCCTGGACCGCCTGCCCCGGCGGCGGGTCCTGCCTCTCCCGGCGCCGCCGCCGCCGGTTCCGCCGCTCCCGGTGCCAGCTCGCCCAGCTCCGCCGGCGCTTCTGGTCTCGGCAGATCCGCGGCGCCGCGGGCGCCCGCGGCGCCGCCGGGCGCCGCGGCCTCGCAGCCGCCGGCGGAGTCGCCCGATGCCGGCCACATCGCCCAGATCGCGGACCTGCTGACCCGGTCGGCCAGGCCGGTGCTCGTGCTCGGATCGGACGTCTGGCTGGACGGCGCGGAAGACGCGGCGCGCGGCGCCGCCGAGGAACTGCGGCTGCCCGTGGTCGCCAACGGCCAGGGCCGCGGAATCCTGCCGGCCGGCCATGACCTGCTCGTCACCCGGGCGCGGTCGGTCGCGTTCGGCGAGGCGGACCTGGTGATCGTGGCCGGCACGCCGCTCGACTTCCGGCTCGGCTATGGCGCCTTCGGCGGAAAGAACGGCACGCCGCCCGCGCACGTCGTGCATGTGGCCGACGCCCCGGGCCAGATCGCCGGCCACCTGGCGCTGGCCGGCTCCGCCGCAGGCGACCTGACCGCCTTCTTCACCGGCCTGGCCAGCGCGGCCCAGGCCGGGAACCCGCAGCGGCCGTGGACGCGGTCCTGGCTGCCCAGGCTGCAGGAGGCCTGCCGGTCGGCGACCGCCGCCGACGCAGCGCTGCTGACCAGCGACGCTTCCCCGATCCACCCGATGCGGATCTACGGCGAGCTCACGCGGCTGCTTGACCCCGACGCGGTCGTGATCGGCGACGGCGGCGACTTCGTCAGTTACGCGGGCAAGTACATCGAGCCGAGCAGACCGGGCGGCTGGCTCGACCCCGGCCCCTACGGATGCCTGGGCACCGGCCTCGGCTATGCCATCGCCGCGCGGATCTGCAGGCCGTCGGCGCAGGTCGTGCTGCTGCTCGGGGACGGCGCCGCCGGGTTCTCGCTGATGGACGTCGACACCCTGGTCAGGCACCGGCTCCCGGTCGTGATGATTTGCGGCAACAACGGCATCTGGGGCCTTGAGAAGCACCCGATGCAGGCGCTCTACGGCTACGACGTGGCAGCCGACCTACAGCCCGAATGCCGTTACGACCAGGTGGTCTCGGCGCTCGGCGGCGCGGGCGAGCTGGTCACGAGGCCAGGAGCGATCGCGCCAGCGCTCCGCCGCGCCTTCGGCTCGGGCGTGCCCTACCTGGTCAACGTCGCGACCGACCCGCGGATCGCCTATCCGAGATCCACGTCGGGGATCTGACGGCGGCTACTCCGCGGCCCCGGCCCGGGCCAGGAAGCGTGCCCGGTCGAGCAGCACCCGCTCCACGGTCCCGGCGCCGATGACGGCGTCATCGCCGGTCCCCGGCCCGTAGGCGATGAACATGAAGACCAGCCGACGGCCGTCGATCTCGGTCAGCTCGGCGTCGACCTCGATCTGCACGCCAGGCAGGGTCGGCCGCTTGTGCTCAAGGGAGACGGCGGTCCCCACCGTCGTCTGCCCAGGCGCGAGCTGCGGCGCGACAGCCGCGACGGACGCTGCCTCGGCCAGCGCGAGCAGCCGGGGGGTGCCGAGCACGGCGACGTCACCGCTGCCCAGGGCCACGGCCGTGTCGGCCTCGGTAACCTCGGCGCTGACCGTGGCCCGCAGGCCGACGGAGAGGGAACTCTGATCGGCGGTCATTCGATCACGGCGATGAGGTCGCCCTCCTGGATCACGTCGCCCTCGGCGACAGCCAGCCTGATCAGCAGGCCGGCCACCTCGGCGAGCACCGGGATCTCCATCTTCATGGACTCGAGTATCACCAGCGTGTCGCCGTCGCCTACGGCGTCCCCCTCGGCCACGACGATCTTCCACACATTGGCGACCATCTCCGCGCGGATCTCGACCACGCGCACCTCCTTGCGTTCACGTCCGTCCAGGCCGCGCCCGGTGCGCGCTACCGGGCCTCGAGTGCCCTATCCATTGTCGCTGCCGCACAGTCACGGGCGGAGTCGGTTCACCACAGACGTGTCGTAATCGCCGCTGACGAATTCCGCGCTGATCAGCAATTCGGCGTGGAACGGCAGGTTGGTCTTCGGCCCGGTGACCTGAAACGACCCAAGCGCCTCGCGTGCCCGGTCCAGCGCCTGCTCGCGGTCCGCGCCGTGCACGATCAGCTTGGCGAGCAGCGGATCGTAGTGCGGCGTCACCGTGTTCCCCGCGGCATAACCGGCGTCCACCCGCACGCCGACCCCGGCCGGCTCGCGCCACTGCGTGATCACCCCGGGACTTGGCAGGAACCTGACCGGGTCCTCGGCATAGACTCTCAGCTCGACCGCATGCCCATTTGGCGAAACGGATCGCACGCCGGATCCGCAGTCCGCACCGTCGGCGATCCGCAGCTGCTGCTCGACAAGGTCGATCCCGGTTACCATCTCGGTCACCGGATGCTCGACCTGGAGCCGGGTGTTCATCTCGAGGAACACGAACTCGCCGGTCTGGGTGTCGACGAGGCACTCGACCGTTCCAGCGCCCAGGTAGCCGACCGCCTGGCCGGCCGTGACGGCGGCGGCCAGCATCCGTTCCCGCAGGTCCGGTCCTACCCCAGGGGACGGCGTCTCCTCGGCGACCTTCTGATGCCTGCGCTGCACGGAGCAGTCCCGCTCGCCGAGCGCGATCACCGTGCCGTCGGCCAGCCCGAGTATCTGCACCTCGACGTGCCGGGCGCGGGCTATGAAGCGCTCGAGCAGGATCGCCGGGCTGCCGAAGAACCGCTCGGCGCGCGAGCGCGCGGTCTCGAAGCCGGTCCGCAGCCGGTCGGCGTCCTCAGCCACGCTCATGCCGATGCCGCCGCCGCCGGCCGCCGCCTTGATCATCACCGGGTAGCCGATCCGGGCGGCCACGGCGACGGCCGCCTCGGCGTCGGCGACCGGCTCGCTGCTGCCGTCGGCGACCGGGACGCCCGCGGCGGCCATCAGGTTCCTGGCGCTGATCTTGTCGCCCATCTGGGCGATCGCGTCCGGCGGCGGGCCGACCCAGGTCAGGCCGGCGTCGATGACCCGCCGCGCGAACTCCGCGTTCTCCGCCAGGAAGCCGTAGCCAGGGTGGATCGCCCGGGCGCCGGTCCGGGCGGCCGCGGCCAGGATCGCCTCGGCGTTCAGGTAGGACAGAGACGGCGGCGCCGGGCCGATCAGCACCGCCTGATCCGCCTCGGCCACGAACGGAAGCTCAGCGTCGGCCTCGGAGTACACCGCGATAACCCTGATCCCCAGACGGCGCGCCGTCCTGGCGATCCGGCGCGCGATCTCGCCGCGATTGGCGATCAATACCGATTCAGGCACGCCGGGCAGCATACCGGCCCGCCGTGCCGCGCTGCCTTGCTGACCGGGCCGGATCCCGAGACCGGGCCGGGCTGCCTTGCTGACCGGGCGGGATCCCGAGACCGGGCCGGGCTGCCTTGCTGACCGGGCCGGATCCCGAGACCGGGCCGCGCTGCCTTGCTGACCGGGCCGGATCCCGAGACCGGGCCGGATCCCGAGACCGGGCCGGGCCGGGCCGACCGAGCCCGCGGATGGCTGTGCGGTCCGCCTGTGTTTTCCTCGCTAGAGGCGGCTGACCGGGAGCCTGCCGGTCACCATGGCGAGCGCGGCCACGACGCCCGGGTCGTACTCGGTGTCGGTATCCATCCGGAGCCGCTCCAGTGCAGCGCCGATCCTGTCCCGGTCGGCCGAGCCGCCGACCAGGTCGTCGAACGCGTTCGCCGCCCGGATGATCCTGCTGCCGAGCGGCGGCGCCCTGACGCCGCCACGGCATGGCATGGACTGGCAGCTGACCAGATCAGCAACCGTTTCGAGCACTCCGGTGTGCCTGATCACCTCCGCGCCGAAATCGGCTATCCGCTGCTGGTCGGCGGCCGAGACCAGGACTGTCGCGCCGCCGGGAATCGGGCCCGGCAGGGAGAGCTGGCCGATGTCGTGCATCAGCGCCGCGTACTCCAGGTTCAGCAGATCAGGCTCCGACATGCCGAGTTCCCGGCCCACCGCCAGCGCGAGCCTGCTGACCCGCCCGGAATGCCCGCTCTCGACGTATCCGCCGACCTCGGTCACCTGAGCCAGCGCCCGGACCGTCTGAAGGTAGGTGGCGCGGATCCCGGCATACCGCCGGAACGCGAGCTGGATCACCAGCAGCGGGCCGGCGAAGACCACCAGCTCGCTGATGCCCATCACCTTCGCGCCGAGCACGGTGATGATCGCCGACACGCCAACCGCCAGGCCAAGCCGCCACTGCACCCTGACCTCGTCCCAGAACGTGACCGAGTACCTGGCCCGCAGGTCATCGGCCCGGATGACGGCGGCGATCACGGTCTCGATCAGCCAGGCGAGCGCCGCCAGCATCGCCATCACGATGAACTCTGCCCACAGATGCGTGGGGAACATGCCCGTGTTGGCCATCGGACGGTAGATGAAGGCGACGGCGGCGACAGCGACCAGCCGGGCCGACATCGCGGTGATTCCGGCCGGCCGGCCGGCCGCGATGTGCGGCAGAGCGCCGATCGACATGCCGATCGCCGCCACGGCTATCACCTGAAGCGGCGGGATGGCAGTCACCGCGTGGCCGTCTCCCGGCACCGCGATCTTCAGCGCCATCGCGTAGGCCAGCGCGGCGGACATGGCGATCGGCGCCGTCTCCCTGCCACCGGGCAGCGCCAGCCTGAGCAGCTCGCCAAAGGCGATGAACAGGCCGAATGCGATGGCGATATGGTGCGGATCGGAGAACCCGACGGCGGTCTGCACCAGCGCGATCACGACAAGCAGCGTGCTGACGCCGAGCAGGAGCAGCCGGCCGGAGTCCACCGACTGCCACGCCAGCCACCGCTGCTCTGCCGTCCGGGACACCGTCATGCCATCGCCGTCACAGGCTGTCGACTACCCGCAGCGGGGTGATCGGGTCGTCGTGGTCCTGAGAGGTCATGATCTCGTATCCGCGTGGCTTCGCCGGCCCGGGCAGCTGCCACCCCTCGCGGTTCAGCGCGGCGATGAAGGCATCGACGATCTTCGGGTCGAACTGGGCGCCCGCGGCCTTCCGCAGCTCGGCGATCGCCTCGCCGATCCTGCGCGCCTTCCGGTAGGAGCGAGTGGAGGTCATCGAGTCGAACGCGTCGGCGACCGCGATGATCCTGGCGAACTCCGGAATCTCCTGACCAGCGAAGCCCATCGGGTAACCGCAGCCGTCCATCCGCTCGTGATGATGCATGATCCCGGTCAGCGCCTCGTTCAGGAATCCGATCTCCCGCACGATCTCCAGGCCGCGCATCGGGTGCAGCTGGATCGCCGCGAACTCCTCCTCGGTCAGCGGGCCGTCCTTCTGGAGCACGTTCGTAGGGACGCCGAGCTTCCCGACATCGTGCAGCATTCCGGCGAACGTGACCGCCTCGGCCCGGTCGGACCGCATCCCGATCTGCCGGGCGATCATCCCTGAGCCGCGGGATACCCGCTCGCTGTGCCCGCGGGTATAGAAGTCCTTGGTCTCGACCGCCTGGCACAGCGCGGCCATGGTGGCCGAGTAGGCACGCTGCTGCTCCGCGAACTGGCCCATTGCCCAGCGGGCCACGTACAGCGGCACCAGCGCGATCGCCGCCGCATAGGGCCCGATGATCGTCCAGAGCGCCGCGATAACCAGGCCGAGCGCGGCGAACCCGAGATCAGAGATCAGCAGCAGCGGCAGGCCAGAGGAGGCCATGGCCTGCTGCGCCGCTACCCGGCTCCGGCGGTCCAGCCGCAGCATGCCCCACAGCAGCCCATGGTTGACCAGCACATGCACGGTCGCAGCGGCGGCGAACGGCCCGAGCAGCCACGGGAACAGGCCGGCTACCGGCATGGCGCCGCCCGTCCCGTGCAACGCCGGAGCCATGCCCGGCATCGGCAGGTCAGGACGACCGCCGACCGCGGCGTAGGTGCAGCCGGCCGCGTAGCCGGCCACCGCGTTCATCGCGCCGTTGAACAGGCGCTCGACCACCGGAACCCTGTTGCGCACGCTGAGCACGGCCACCGCGCCCACCATGGCCGCGCCAAGCGGCCCGAGCAGGACGACGGCCGCGAGCGTGGCCGCCGAGCTCGGCGACCAGGCCGACTGGCGAGCCGCGAGCGGAGTAGGGGTGGAATCGCAGATCCCGAACAGGATCGCCAGGGTGGCATAGATCTCCCACCACTGGGCCGAATCCAGACGACCTGGCGCGTGGATAAGAATGGCGACAGCTGTCGCAACAACTGCCGCAATGTAAAGCCAGGTCGTCCAGGAGAGCTTGCCCATGTCCTCCTCGCCGACCGCACGGCCTGAACTGTCGCCACTCAGAGTAACGCCATCGCGCCGATCCGCGTAGGTGTCTGGCACATTGCCAGCAGATCACCGGCATCAGGACAAGAGCGCCGACGCCGGCCGGCGCCAGGGGTCTAACTCGCGGCCAGCTGGGCCGCCCGGCCGCCGATGCCCGGCCACGGCGGCCGCCTTAGCGCCCGGCCTCGGCTGCCATTCATCCGCCGGCTGATGGCTCAGCCGATGTCGATCTGCGCTCTGACCGCCTCGATCCTGGTCAGAACCTTCTGCCGCAGGTCCGCCGGCACCGGCTCGTGACCGCAGTGCCGGTGCACCAGCCGCTTGACAGCCTCTTCAAGTCCGTACTCGCGCAGGCACGGACCGCACTCCTCAAGATGAACCTTGACCTGAGAGTACGACACGCCGTCCATCTCGTTGTCAAGATAGGTGTACACGAGGTCGAGCACCTCGCTGCACGGCACCTCGTGCGGCTTTCCGCAGCTCATCGCGCGTCCCTCCCCGGCGCCTGGGCCGACGATGACGGCTGTGCTGCGGTCCTGGCCAGCCCTTGTTCCGCGGCGTAGTCCTGGAGCATCTCGCGGAGCTGCCGGCGACCCCGGTGCAGTCGCGACATGACGGTCCCGATCGGGGTCCCCATGATGTCGGCGATCTCCTTATAGGCGAAGCCCTCCACATCGGCCAGGTAGACCGCGATCCTGAACTCCTCGGGGAGGGCCTGCAGCGCCTCTTTCACGTCGGAGTCCGGCAGCCCTTCCAGCGCCTCGGCCTCCGCCGACTTCAGCCCGGATGAGGTATGCGAGGCGGCCCGGGCCAGCTGCCAGTCCTCGATGTCCTCGGTGCCCGATCGCTGCGGCTCCCGCTGCCGCTTGCGATACGTGTTGATGAAGGTGTTGGTCAGGATCCGGAACAGCCAGGCCTTCAGGTTCGTGCCGTCCTGGTACTGATGGAACGAGCCGTAAGCCTTGGCGAACGTCTCCTGCACCAGATCCTCAGCGTCGGCCGGATGACGGGTCATCCGCATCGCCGCCGCGTACAGCTGATCCAGGTACGGCAGGACATCGCGCTCGAAGCGCTCATTGCGCCCCTGCAGTGTCTCAGGTACCGGACCCACCCCCTCCGCGATTCCCGGCGTTCTCCGGCCGGGCAGCCAGCCGCCTCGGGCGGAGGATACCGCGCCGGGCACCTGGGATGGTCGCACGGCTACCCGAATTTCACCAGAGGTGTACCGGGTCCTGTCCGCGGGTGCTGCATCGCACCGGCACTCACCAGCAAGGGGCACGGGCGTTGCAACACGGGCGATGCCGGCTTCATTCCGGCAGGCCGGCCCCGGCCATGCTCAGCGGCGCAGTCGGTCCCGCTTTGCCTGGCATGTCAGGCATCTCGCGGCTTCCGGCTTGGCCTCCAGCCGACCCTCCGGGACCGTGCCGCCACAGTCGACGCAGGTACCGTACGTGCCGTTGTCCAGCCGCAGCAGCGCGTCGATCACGAGCGCCCGCCGCGCCCTGGCAGCCGCGAGCACCGCCTCGCTGCGATCGGACTCGGCCAGGTTCGTGCCCGCGTCCGCCGGGTCCTGCGGATAGTCCGCGACCAGGGGATACCGCTGATGCGCTCCGTTGAGCACGGCGAGCGACCTGTCCAGCTCGGCACGGACTTCCTCAAGGCGGTTCCGGGCGGCTGTGGTTTCCAACCGACATACACCTCCTGTCCGTGAGAGGTCTGCCAGCCCGACGCCTCGCGTCGTTCCGGCTGCCAGGCCGGTCACGTGCCATACCCATCGGCGTGGCCACCGGTTCCGGCGGCCTTGGTCTTCGCGGTCGTGGTCTTCGCGGTCGTGGTCCTGGCGTCGCCGGACTCCCGTGCCCCGTTTCCCGCGGGCCCGGTCTCCGCTTCCTCGGGCTCGGCGGCGCCGGTGTCAGCTGTCTCGGGCCACAACGTGTCGGGCCACAACGTGTCGGACGCCGCCGTCCCGGACGCCGCCGTCCCGGACGCCGCCGTCCCGGACGCCGCCGTCCCGGACGTCGCGGCCCCGGACGTCGCGGCCCCGGGGCTCACGGACTCCGGCCCTGCGGACCCCGGCCCTGCGGACCCCGGCCCTGCGGACCCCGGCCCTGCGGACCCCGCTCCCGCGCCGCCGGATCGTGCGCCGCCCGGGCGGTCGGCATCGGCGTGCGAGACCGGGTCGGCGGCGGCGATCAGCTCGGGACCGTTGTTGCGCACGGAGTTGACCGCCAGGGAGACCGGGTAAGACGTCAGCCCGCTCGCGGCGGCGGGAGTCAGCAGCGCGCGCACGTCGCCTGCATCGATGTTGGCCGGGTCGAGCCAGTCGGCCCAGTAGGCCGGGTCGATCACCATCGGCATCCGGTCGTGGATCTCGCCAAGCTCGTCGGGCGCCGTGGTGGTGATGATCGCCGCGGTCCAGAGCCATGCATCGGGGTCATCTCGCGGCAGCGAACGATCGCGCCACAGCTCGTACAGGCCGGCGAAGGCAAGCGGGCCGTGGTCGGGCCGGCAGATGAAGTACGGCTGCTTGGGCCCGCGGGTTCCCGCAGGAGGCTGCTGCCACTCGTAGTAGCCGTCCGCCGGAAGCAGGCAGCGCCGCCGGGCGAACGCGGCCCTGAACGCCGGCTTCTCGCTCACTGTCTCGGCCCGCGCGTTGATCATCCGGCTGCCGATCGAGATGTCCTTGGCCCACGAGGGCACGAGTCCCCACCGGACCACCCGAAGCTCCCGCTCGGCGCCGCCGGTCCCCGCACCGCGCGCTCTGGTGCCAGCCAGGTCGCCGCCACCCGCTCCGGCGTCATCCAGGCCAGCGCCAGCTGCCACGGCGTCACCTCGGCCGCCACCGGACGCCCGGACGCCATCCGAGCCGACGCGCCCCGCGCCCGAACCACCCGCGCCCGAACCACCCGCGCCCGAACCATCCGCGCCAGCGCCACCCGCGCCAGCGCCACCGGTACCAGCCCGCCCGGACCTGGCACTCTCCGCATCGCCGTTGGCACCCGGTGGTGCCCCTGCGCCGGAACCAGGCTCGGCCCGCTCGCCTTCGTCCAGCCGGTCATCACGCGCCTGGCGGGTCATGACGGCGTATACCGGCTTGGTGGGCGCCACGTTGTAGTCCGGCGGCAACGGTTCCGCGACACGATCGCGCTGCACCCTGAACTCCTCAAGGAGCTCAATGCGCGAGCGCGCGGACGCATACCGGCCACACATGTGCACACACCTTCGCTGTGCGTCGGGGAGACCGGGGGCGACTTCCGGCTCGCTCGGCGTGTCATAGCGGACACCGTCGGGGCGGCTGACCGGAAGCCGGGGGTTGCCGGGTCGCCCCGCAGGCTGGACGAACAGATTGTCGCTGTTCATAGCCAGGTCCGGGCCTTGTCAAACATTGGCAAAGCCGCTAAAGAAGTTCTGGTGGCCAGGCCGGGCTTCGGACGGATAGTCAGGACTTAAATCAGCGGCCTGTTTTCTCCCAGGATCGTCCCGGACAAATCCGCCCGCTCGCAAACTTCGCCCGGTCCGGGGGCTGGTGTGGCACAGATGAACCTGACGGCGGCGCCACAGCGGGCGGTCCGCGTAATCTCGCAGCATGAACGCCGATCAGCCGGATCGCGACTCCGACCAGCCGCACAGTGACCCGGGCACCCCGCACGCGCAAGCACCGCACAGCGACCCGGACGCGCCGCACACGGCCCGGCCGAATATGGGTCCGTCGCACGCGGGCCCGTCGCACGCGGGCGGGCTGCATGGCGACCCGGCCGCGGCGCACGGCGGCGCCCGCACGCCGCTCAGCGGTGCCGGCGGAGTTCCGAGCTACGGGGCCGACTGGGCCGTGCCGCTGGCTGTGGCGCCGATCCGGGCCCTGGTGCGGCTGCCGGGCTCGAAGTCGATGACCAACCGAGCGCTTGTGCTTGCCGCGCTGGCTGAGCGCCCGACCCTGATCACCGGCCCGCTCGTCGCCAGGGACACGGCCCTGATGGTGTCCGCGTTGCGGTCCCTGGGCTGCCGGATCCGGACCGGCCAGGACGCCGGGGAATCCTGGTGGGTCGAACCCGGCGAGCCGGGGCCGGCCGGCCGGACCGCCGAGGTAGACGTCGGCAACGCGGGGACCGTGCTGCGATTCGTCCCGCCGGTCGCCGCCCTGACCAGCGCCGACGTGACGTTTCGCGGCGACGCGCGAGTGGCGCAGCGCCCGGTCGGACCGCTGCTCGCCGCGCTCCGCGAGCTTGGCGCCATGATCGACGACGACGGCACCGGTGCCGTGCCTTTCCTGGTGCGAGGCCGCGGCGGGCTCAGCGGCGGCACCGTGACCCTGGACGCGTCCTCGTCCTCGCAACTGATCTCCGGACTGCTGCTGGCTGCCCCGCGCTACGACAAGGGAGTCGAGATCCGGCACTCCGGGCCGCCCGTGCCGTCCGCCCCGCACATTGAGATGACCGTGCGGATGCTTCGCGCCTGCGGCGCCGATGTCACGGCCAGCGCCAGCAACCCGATGACCGGCCCCGTCCCCGGATCGGGCCTGGCTGCCCGCACCAGCGGTGAGCGAGCCGTAGCCGATATCTGGCGAGTCCTGCCCGGCCCGATCACTGCCGGGCGGATCGAGATCGAGCCCGACCTGTCCAATGCCGCCCCGTTCCTCGCCGCCGCGCTGGCAACCGGCGGCGAGGTGACCGTCGCTGACTGGCCGGCCGACAGCCTTCAGCCGGCCGCGCAGATCATCGGCCTGCTGTCGGCCATGGGCGCGACGGTAACCCAGGCTCCGGCGGGAATGGTTGTCCGCGGGTCCGGTGAGATCCGCGGAATCACCGCCGACCTGAGCGAGGTCGGCGAGCTCACGCCGGTGCTGACCGCGCTCGCTGCGCTGGCTAGCTCGCCGTCCGAGTTCGGCGGCATCGGTCATCTCCGCCGGCACGAAAGTGACCGGCTGGCCGCCCTGGCCAGCGAGATCGGCAAGCTCGGCGGCGAAGTCACCGAGGTCGGTGACGGGCTGCGGATCAGGCCCAGGCCGCTCCGGGCCGACGGCGTGGTCTTCGACAGTCACGACGATCACCGGCTGGTGACGGCGGCGGCGGTCCTCGGCCTGGTCGCGGGCGGGCTCCGGGTCCGCAACGCGGCCTCCGTCGGCAAGACCTTCCCTGGGTTCACGGGGGTCTGGGCGCGGATGCTGGCGCCGGCCGGGTGACGCGGTGATGCTCGGGGTGATGCACGAGATGCTGTGCTCCGTACAGCCCACGTGCCGGGCCGGCCCGCTGGCCGGGCGGCTGGCGGGCGGGACGCGGCGATGACCGGGCAGACCAGGCACAGCGGGATGGACGAGGACGACATCCGGGTCAGGGCAGGCCGCGGCTCCCGGCCGCGCACCCGGCGCAGGCCGGCCCATGCCGGCGCGGCCGAGGCGTTCGTGGCCGCCGTCGACCGTGGGCGGTATCGCTGCCTGATCGGCGACCAGCCGGTCACGGCCATGAAGGCGCGCGAGCTTGGCCGGGGGAACATCGTCGTCGGAGACACCGTCAGCCTGGCCGGCGACGTCAGCGGGGCGCCAGGGACGCTCGCCAGAGTGGTCAGGATCTCGCCGCGCCGGACCGTGCTGCGCAGGTCACCCGACGACACCGATCCGGTCGAGCGGGACATCGTCGCCAACGCCGACCAGCTGGTAATCGTGACGGCGCTCGCCGACCCGCCGCCCCGGTTTGGCCTGATCGACCGGTTCCTGGCCGCCGCCTACGACGCCGGCATCGAACCGGTGCTCTGCCTTACCAAGTCCGACCTAGCCGGCCCTGAGGCGATTCTGCCGGTCTATGCCCCGCTTGGATTCCGCTCCCTGGTGCTCGGCCGTCCGGTACCGGATGCGGTGCTCGGCGAACTGCGCGGCCTGCTCGCTGGGAAGCTCAGCGTCCTGGTCGGCCACTCAGGGGTCGGGAAGTCGACCCTGGTCAACATGCTGATCCCGGATGCCGACCGGGCCGTTGGCACGGTCAGCCCGGTCACCGGACGGGGCAGGCACACATCGTCGTCGGCCGTGGCCCTGCCCCTGCCCGGCGGCGGCTGGCTGATCGACACGCCGGGGCTGCGCAGCTTCGGGCTGGGGCACATGTCACCGGAGCGGATGGTGCGCGCCTTCCCCGATCTGGCCGAGGGGGCGGTCAAGTGCCCGCCGGGGTGCAGCCACCTGCAGCCAGATTGCGCGCTCGACGCCTGGGTCGCGGCCGCCGGAGGGGTGTCGCTCGCCGCGCGCCTTGACTCGCTCCGCCGGCTGCTGCGCAGCAGGGACGGAACGGACGCCGACGAGCACTAGGGCGTGTCCCTAGCCGTGCACCGCTTTACGCCAGACCGGGCATCTCACCTCCAGCCGTTAGCGATAGCGTTTCGCTGCATGGCGGGGTTCGACGACGATCTGCGGTTCGCCCACGTGCTTGCCGACGCGGCGGACGACATCACCACGCGGCGGTTCCGCGCCCTAGACCTGACCGTTCAGGCGAAACCTGACCTCACCCCCGTTACCGACGCCGACCTGGCGGCCGAGGAGTCACTGCGCAACGTGCTCAGCCGGGCCAGGCCCAGGGACGCCATGCTGGGCGAGGAGTTCGGCAGGACCGGCGTGGGCCAGCGTTGCTGGGTGATCGACCCGATCGACGGAACCGCGAACTTCGTCCGGGGCGTGCCGGTCTGGGCCACGCTGATCGCGCTGATGGCCGACGGCGAGGTCACGGTTGGCGTCGTCTCCGCTCCGGCTCTTGCCCGCCGCTGGTGGGGCGCTCAGAACGGCGGCGCCTGGACGGGCCGGTCGCTGACCAAGGCCGCCGCCTGCCGGGTGTCCCAGGTCTCCCGGCTGGAGGACGCCTCACTGTCGTACTCGGAGCTGTCCGGCTGGGACAAGACGGGGCAACTGGATCAGTTCGTTCAGCTGACCAGGTCGGTCTGGCGGTCCCGAGCCTACGGTGACTTCTGGTCTCACGTCCTGGTGGCCGAGGGAGCGGTAGACATCTCGGCCGAGCCGGAGGTATCGCTCTGGGATCTCGCCGCGCTTCAGATCATCGTGCAGGAGGCCGGCGGGGTCTTCACTGATCTGTCCGGTGTCGCGACGCCCGACGGCGGGAGCGCGGTCTGCACGAACGGCCTGCTCCACGACGAGGTGCTCGACCTGCTGGCCAGGCAGGACGGCGAGCAGGCAGGGCAGCGCTGAGCCTGCCGCGCCCGCCGACCTGCCGCTCCCGCTCGGCCTGCCGCTCCCGCTCGGCCTGCCAGGGACACCCTCGTCGCATGCCCGCGCTTGCCCTGGGCAGGCTGATGCACAATGCTGTAGCTGACGGGAAAAATCACATGTTCACAAACTGGACTCACCAGCGCCGAAGGCGCGAACCCGAACCTTCGTACTGCATCGCGACCTCACGGGGGAAGTGATCGGATCATGAAAGTACAGGACGGGATGAGCACGGTGATCCTGAGCGTCGGCCCAGCGCACACCCTGCGCGAGGCGGCCAGGATGATGTCGGCGCACAACGTCGGCGCCGCCGTGGTAATCGATCACGGGCACTCGGGCGTCGGCATACTCACCGAGCGCGACATCCTCATCTCGCTGGCCGCCGATCAGGATCCCGACAGCGAACTCGTGGCCGACCACAGGACCGCCGACGTGGTCTTCGCCGCACCCGACTGGACCCTGGAGAAGGCGGCGCGGACGATGATGGCACACGGATTCAGGCACCTCGTGGTGATCGACCACGGCGACGTGACCGGCCTGCTGTCGATGCGCGACATCGTGCGCTGCTGGTCAGGCGCGGATTCGGCATCAAGCGCGCGGGCGGCGGTCTGACCGCGGGCGGCGGTCTGAGCGCGGGCGGCGGTCTGAGCGCGGGCGCGCCGGCCAGCGGCCACGACGGCAAGCAGGCCGGCCAGCCGGGCTCCGGCGCCGCGGCAGGACGGCTCTGGCTGGCGCGGATGCCCGACCGGCTGGGTGCGCAGCGGGACCTGCTTGGCCGCCTGCTCGACGCGGCCGACGCTGATCAAGCGATCCGATGGATCGAGCTCGGCGGATCGCTCGCCCGGGATGCGGGCGACGAGCTGTCCGATATCGACGCCGGGCTTGGTATCGACGACGCGCGATGGCCGGACTGGGTGGAGGCCATCGTGGACATCATCCGCCAGGCCGGCCAGGTCGCCGACGAGTTCAGGCAGCCGTTCGGAAGGTCCGACGGCCGTGACGGGTGGCACCTGTTCACCTTGTACGCCTCCGGGCTGCAGCTCAGTCTGGTCGTCATACCTGCCACCCAGCGTGCCGGGCTTCCGCCCCAGTCGGTCGCGCTCTACGACATCGACGGCCAGCTCGCGCGTTCCTGGACGCCGGATGTGGCGGTGGCGACCGCTCAGACCGCCAGGGAGTGGGCGTGCCTGGCCTGGCTCGCGCTCAGCGACCTGATGAAGTACCTCGATCGCGGCTCGGCCTGGGAGGCCCTGAGCCGGCTCGACGAGGCCAGGAGCCAGGCGTGGAAGCTCTGGGCGGTCGCGATCGGCGCCAGCTATCCGGCCTTCGGGCTGACGTCGGTGCTCGACATTCCTGAGCCGTCCGTACCGCCGGGAATCGAGGCGACGGTGGCCGGACTCGATCCGCTCGCGCTGCGGACCGCCGCGACCGCCATGACCGCCGTGCTCGATCAGGTGACGTCGCGGGCACAGGCAGCTATCTGGTTCGACCCGCCAGTCGGCCTGCGAGCCTGGGCGCACCGCAGACTCCGCGTCCCCGGATCGGCCGGCTACCCGTAGAGCTCCGAGTTCGGTCGGGCATTCAGCCAGCGCCGGCCGGCAGCCGCGCCTCCTTGGCTAGGCGCGGTCCGCGAGCGGCCGGGATGGCGTCTCGGCCGGGAGCAGGCGGGCGAATCGGTACAGCGACGAACCCAGGCCGAGCCGGGCGGCTGGTCCGATGACGGCGGCGGCCAGCTTGCCGAGCGCGGGCGGCAGCGGCAGTACGAGCCGCTCGACCCAGCGGAACTCAGCCTGGCTCCCGCGCGGGAGCACCTCAAGCACCCCGGAGCCGCGCACGAGCTTGCCGGTGTGCGTCACCGCGCACCGCCTCGGCGGATCCCATTCGGTGATCACCATCGTGTCGGTGAATCCGATCGGGCCGATCCCGGTCCAGCCGGTCACCCGCGCTCCGGGTCCGTGACCGCCATCCACCCGGGTCGCCCAGATCCACTCTCGCTGCCTGGACCAGTCGACCGCCAGGTCCCATACCTCCTGCGGAGTTCCGCTGACCAGAACCCCCGCGGCGATTGTCAGGCGTGTTGGCACGAGAAGAGATTACCTAGCGTCATCACGCAGCTCCGCACCGGGCTCTCTGGACACCTCGCCATGAACTGCCTATTCTTGACTGTATGGTCAGTCAGTTGATTTCACCGCCTACCCCGCTCGACCCGGCCGCTCTCGCCCAGTCGCTCCGCCCGTTCGGCCAGAGCAGGATGCTGCCCCGTGCCGCCTACGTCGACCCGGCCGTCTTCGAATGGGAGCAGCGGAACTTCTTCGGCGCGGGCTGGCTCTGCGTCGGCCGCAGCGATCAGGTAGCCGGCCCTGGCGACCAGCGGGCCGAGCCGGTCGGGGTCGGCAGCGTCCTGCTGACCAGGGATGCCGATGGCGTGCTGCATGCCTTCGCGAACAGCTGCCGCCATCGCGGCCATGAGCTCCTGCCCTGCGGCTCGACCGCAAACCAGAGTGTCATCATCTGCCCGTATCACTCATGGACGTACTCCCTCGACGGCGATCTCCGGGCGGCCGCGACCTTCAAGAACCGGCCCGGCTTCAACACGGGCGAGTGGGGGCTGATCGAGCTGCCGCTCGCCGAGTGGCACGGACTGATCTTCGTGGACAGCTCAGGATCGGCCGCACCGCTCGACGACGCGCTCCGCACGCTGAACGAGATCGTCGCTCCGTACGAGATGGAGCGGCTGGTCGTAGCCGGGCAGCACGAGTACGACGCGGCCGCCAACTGGAAGATCCTCACCGAGAACTACCACGAGTGCTATCACTGCCCGGCGATCCACCCTGAACTGTGCCAGGTCAGCCCCCCGAAGAGCGGATACAACTACGATCTGCCCGGCATCTGGGTCGGCGGCACGATGGACCTGCGCGACGGAATGGCGACCATGTCGCTGGACGGGGCCAGTCACGGGGTGCCGCTGCGCGGTCTGGACAGCACCGGCCTGCGCACGGTCGTCTACGTGAACGTGTTCCCCAACATCCTGCTCAGCCTGCACCCGGATTACGTGATGGTGCACAGGCTGCTGCCGCTTGCCGTCGACCGGACCAAGATCGAGTGCAGCTGGGCATTCGCGCCTGAGGCGGTACGGCAACCAGGCTTCGACCCCAGCTACGCCATCGAGTTCTGGGATCTCACCAACCGGCAGGACTGGACCGCATGCGAGTCCGTGCAGCGCGGGCTGACCTCGCCGCACGCCCTCCCCGGTCCGCTCTCCCCCGCCGAGGACGCGGTCTACCAATACGTCACCATGGTCGCCCGCGGTTACCTCGGCCAGCCGGTGCGGAACACCGGCGGATCCGTCTGGGCCGCAGGCTGACCGGCGCCGCAGGCTGAGCGACCGCCCGGCGGGATGAGCGGCAGCGCGGGACGAGCGGCAGCGCGGCGGGATAAGCGGCAGGCGGCGGGATAAGCGGCAGGCGGCGGGACGAGCAACCGCGCGGGACGAGCAACCGCGCGGCGGGCCGAGCAGTCGCCCGGCGGGATAAGCGGCAGGCGGCGGGGCGAGCAGCGGCGCGGGGCGAGCAGCCGCGCGGCGGGCCGAGCAGCCGCCGGGCTGGCCACGGCCTAGCCAGTCGGGCTGCGGACTACGCGTCGATAGGCGAACTGGGCAGCCTGACTGTCCCACCCCGGTCGCGCACCATGATGGCGCCGGTTGTCAGCTCTGGGATGCGTGAATCCGTCAGCGTCGGCCGCCGCGCCAGACCGGAACCTGGGCCAAGAGCCCCGACAGCAGTACTAGGCCTGAAGCCAGCCCGGCTTGACCGGTCTGCGACAGCGATCCGACGTGAAGGCCCAACGCTTTGTGAGGCGGTGACGTCAGTGCGCTCTATCGGCAGAGAAAGATAGCTCTTCGTGACCGGTCAGACCGCCGCAAGCGGCACCGGCGGCGGCCACGCTCGACTTAGCACGGATTAGCATCCCACAAACCAGTACAAAATTACCGTGATCATGACTGAAATCCGTGCTAAGTGCCACGCAGGTTGGCCGGGCACCCGTTATGACCGATTCCAGTTGTTACCCAGCGTGATGCGCGCGCTCGCCGCAACTGCTAACGGGCCGCGCGGGTGCCACGGACCCCAGATGCCACACGGACCAGATGCCACACGGACCCAGCTGCCGCACCGGTCGCGGAAACCACACGGGCCGCGGGGGTGCCGCGCGGGGTCGGCGGGTACCGCACGGGCCGCGGATCCCGCACGGGCCGCGGATCCCGCACGAGCCGCGGGGTGCCACACGGGCGGCGGGGGCCCAACGGGCCCAGGTGCCGCACGGGCCGCAGATCCCGCACGAGCCGCAGGGTGCCACACGGGCGACGGGGTGCCGCATCGGCCGTGGGGCCCAACGGGCACAGAAGCCGCACGGGCCGCGGATGCCATACCAGCCCCCAGGCGCCACACCGGTCGCAGCCGCCCCACGGGCCTCGGGGGCCGCATGGGCCGAGGGCAGGCGGTCAGCCCGGTTCCGGGCGGGTACTGGTGCGCTGGCCTAAGCCACCGGGCACAGCGTAGGCATCGCCATCGCATACGTTGCCAGGCTGCCCGGCCGGTGAGAACTCGGCGCGATGAGCGCGGAAGGCGATCAGCTCACTTCGTTGAGCATGCCGGTGGCGACGTCAAAGACGAAGCCGCGGACCTGATCCGTGTGCGGAATGAACGGGCTGGCGTTGATCCGCGCGATCGACTGGCGGACGTCGCTTTCCAGATCCCCGAACGCCTCCGCCGCCCAGGAGGGCTTGATCCCGGTGTCCGCCTCGATGCTTGCCTTGAACTGATCATCAGTGAAGGTGAGCATCCCGCAGTCGGTGTGGTGGATAAGTACGATCTCCTTGGTGCCGAGAAGCCGCTGGCTGATCGCCAGCGACCGGATCTCGTCATCGGTGATGACGCCGCCCGCGTTCCTGATCACGTGCGCCTGACCCTCGTCAAGTCCGAGAATCCCGTACACGTTGAGCCTGGCGTCCATGCACGCGACGACTGCCACGCCGAGCGCCGGCGGCAGCGGGAGCGGGCCTGTGAAGTCCTGGGCATACCGGGCGTTGTTGACGAGCAGCTGATCGGTGACTGACATGGCGCGAAGCCTCCCGGAGTCTTTGGCGGCAAACATGGCCTAACAGCCATAACCGCCCCTTCTGCCTGATGTTCCCTATCTAAGTTCTATAGTATTCAGATCTGCTTACTCGGTATAATGCGGCCTAGGAACCGGTCTACGCACCCGGTCTGCATCCAGTCTGCGTGTCGTCTGCGTACCCGGTCGGCGCACCCGGCCTGGGGCAACCGGCCTGGGCAACTGGTCTGCGTGTCGCCTGCACACCCGGTTCGGGTACCCGGTCTGGGCACCCGGTCTGGGCACCCGGTCTGCGTGTCGCCTGCGGACCCGGTCCGGGCACCCGGTCTGCGTGTCGCCTGCACACCCGGTCGGCGCACCCGGTGTGGGCACCCGGCCTGGGCGCCGCCTGCGTCGGCTGAGATTGGCCCAGGTTGGATCGGCCCTCCGGCTGGACGCGGGGATGGGGGCTTGCCTCTCCCGGCGCGCCAACTGCCGGATCTGACCGGCGGTCAGGGTCGATCCCGGGGAGATACGCCCCAGACCGGCCGACGCCGGATCTACCGGCCTTACGATGACTAGCCCAGACTGATCACACCCAATCCGGCCAGACTGCGCCCGGTGCCTCGCGGGGATTCGGGTACGAATCAGCGCAGGACGGCTCGTCGCGATACGTCAGCAGGAGGTGCCGCAGTGGCCGGCAGCGAGCGCAAGCCCCGCACGACCGCCAGGGACAAAGTGCCGGCGGCCGACCCGATGCACCGGCTGAAGCGATCGCCGTACGAGCGCGAGCTCTTCCGGCTCCAGGCCGAGCTTGTCAAGCTGCAGGAATGGGTGCGCGCCGAGCGGGCCAGGATCGTGGTGGTCTTCGAGGGCCGCGACGCGGCGGGCAAGGGCAGCACGATCAAGCGGGTGACGCAGTACCTGAACCCCCGGATCGCCCAGATCGCCGCGCTGCCGGCCCCGACGGAGCGGGAGCGGACCGAGTGGTACTTCCAGCGGTACATCAGCCATCTGCCGGCCGGCGGCCAGATAGTCCTGTTCGACCGCAGCTGGTACAACCGCGCCGGGGTCGAGCATGTTCTGGGATTCTGCACGAAGGAGGAGTACGGCCGGTTCCTGCATCAGTGCCCGATCTTCGAGCGGCTGCTGGTCGAGGACGGCATCCTGCTGCGGAAGTACTGGTTCTCGGTCAGCGATGAGGAGCAGGAGCGCCGGTTCCGGTCCAGGCTTGAGGACCCGATGCGGCGGTGGAAGCTCTCGCCGATGGACCTGGAGTCGATCACCCGGTGGGAGGACTACTCCCGCAGCAAGGACGAGATGTTCGTCCACACCGACATTCCGGAGGCACCGTGGTATGTCGTCGAGAGCGACGACAAGCGGAGCGCGAGGATCAACATGATCGCTCATCTGCTCTCCACCATCCCCTATCAGGACGTGCAGCGGCTGCCCATCTCGCTGCCGCACCGGCCGGTGGCGAAGGGCTACGTCCGGATGCCCCGCGATCTGCAGACCTACGTGCCCAATCACGCGAGCGCGCTCAAGGCCGCTCCGCATCAGCGGTGACGACCGCCGGACCAGCGGTGACGACCGCGCCGGCGGAGCCGTGGTCGGCACCGCGATCAGCGCCATCGCGGCCGTGGCGCAGCACAGCTGGCCCGCCGCCAGCGCCGCGGGTGCCAGACCGGACGATGATAGGAAGCAGCGCGAGTAAGGAAACCCGAGGCCATAGGAGCAGGCGGCGGCAAAGCACATGGCGTCGCCTGCCAGGGTCCTGCCGTCCAGCCGCGGCACGGCGCCGAGCAGCAGCAGCACGCCGGCGAAACCCACAGCCAGCCCGGCCACCTTGCGGCGCCCCGGGCGCTCGGACGGGATCAGCCAGATGGTCGCCGGCAGCGTCAGCAGCGGCGTCGTAGCGTTCCACAATCCGGCGTCGACCGAGCTGATCCGCTGCTCGCCGTAGGCAAGCAGCGTGAACGGCACGGCGTTCATCAGCAGCGCGGCCACCGCCAGGTGCACCCACAGGCACCGGTCAAGCGGCAGCCGCTGCCCTCGCAGCAGCACTACCACCGACCACGACGAACCCGAGCAGGACGCGGCCGAAGGCGATCTGCAGCGGCGCGAACACGCGAACCGCGACCTTGATGAACAGGAACGAGAATCCCCAGATCCCGGCGAGCGCCACGTAGGCAGCGACCCACCGGGCCGAAGCAACCCCGCCGCCGGCCGGCCGTCACACCGACTGGAGCCGGTGGCGGCCGCCCCGTCGGCGGGGCTGCGGCCCGGCGTTCTCCTCGATGTCCTTGCGGCTCACCGCCAGGTAGCCGACAAAGCCGATGATCATGATCGTCAGGACCACGCTGACCGGCCCGTAGCCGAACCCGAGGCCGCCGTAGTGATGCGGTATCGACAGCCAGTCGGCGAACGACGCGCCGAGCGGCCTGGTCACGATGTACGCGAACCAGAACGCCAGGATGGAGTTCATGCCGAGCCGCCAGTAGCCGATCGCTGGGATGGCGAAGACCACGGCGAACAGCAGCCCGGACGTCAGGAAGCCCAGGCCCATGGTGCGCGCGGTCAGGTCACCGGCCGCGGTCCCGAGCGCGAACGTGGCAATTACGGTGGCCCAGTAGAACAGCTCCCGGCGCCGGGTGTAGACGCTGTGAATGGACAGCGTCTTCTCGCTCGCCTGCCAGAGCGCGAAGATCGCGGCCAGCACGACGATGAAGACCACGGTGGACAAGAAGTACGGGACGCCGAGCGCGATGTGCGTGGCGTCGGCGACCATCGTGCCGAACACGCTGACCATGACCACGGCGAACCAGTAGACCCAGGTCATGTACCGGCGGACGGCGAACTGGAGCGGGAGCGCGATCGCCAGGCCGACCCCGCCGATAGCCACCGCCACGTAAGGCCCGAGGCGGTGAGCCAGATAGTCGGAGGTGGTCTCGCCCATTCCGGTGGACAGGATCTTGATGATCCAGAAGTAGGCCGTGACGACCGGAACCTTGCTCGCGGCGATCCGAGCGGTCCGCACAGGCATGTGCTGCTGAGGCCGACCTATCGTCATGGCGGACAGGATGCCACAGCGGCCAGGGTGCGCGGACCACGTCGCTCCACCCCGGGGCGAAAGCCGCGGAACGCCGGCCTGGCACGCCGTGCGGCTGTGAAACCATGGCCGCATGGACGGACTGGATCTTCCGCCAGGTTCTCCCCTGCGTGTCTTCACCGCCGAGGAACGGCCCGATTTGTGGCAGCGGGCGAGGACGCTCTTCACCGGCGTCTGGCCCGAGTACAACATGCACGGCAACCGCACCGGCGAGTACTTCGGGCAGCTGGTGCCCAGGTACTCGCGGTTCCAGGTGCTCCTCTACGACGTCGCCGCCGACCGGATCGTCGGACGGGGACGGGCCATTCCCTTCCGCTGGGACGGCTCCCTGGCGGACCTGCCGGCCGGGATCGACGCCGTCGGCCTGCGCGCGGTCGGTGAACAGGCGGCGCCGACAGCGGTCTCCGCACTTGCCGCCGAGATCGAGAATGGCCGCCAGGGGCAGGGCCTCAGCCAGCTGATCATCCGGGCGATGGCGCTCGTCACCAGGAACGCGGGCCTGGATCCGCTCGTCGCCCCGGTCAGGCCCAGCCTGAAGGACCGGTACCCGCTCATTCCGATCGAGGAGTACGCACGCTGGCAGCGCGCTGACGGCCTGCCCTTCGATCCGTGGATGCGGGTGCACGCCAGGCTCGGCGCGACGATCCTGCGCGGCGAACCGCGGTCGCTGGAGATCACGGCGCCCGTGGCGGACTGGGAGCGGTGGATCGGGATGGAGCTTCCGCAGCCCGGTGAGTACGTCTTCCCTGCCGGTCTGGCGCCGCTGACGGTGGCCGACGGCGTCGGCCGCTACTGGGAACCCAACGTCTGGATGCTGCACGCGTCGGCCTGAGCGCGGCTAGCCCCGTGGATTTCTGAGCGCGAAACAACCCCCGCGCCTACTGTCGGTTCGGTGACCGATCGCCGGCCCCTGCCGACCCTGCTCTCCCAGCTGCTGGTCGCGTTCACGATCGAGTTCGACAACGAATCGGAGCGCCGGATCACCGCGCTGGACTCACGGCGGCGGTTCCTGGTCTCGCAGGCGATGTGGGCGAACTTCATGCAGTACGTCGGCAAGGAGGCCATCCCCCTCCGCGAGGTTGAGCCGCTGGCCCGGATCACGAACCTGGGCGGCCTTGAGCGGTGGGGCTACGTCGCCGTCGAGCCTGATCCGGCCGACCTCAGGCCCAGGCCGCCGCGCCGCGACTTGATGGTCCGGGCTACCCCGGCCGGCCTGCGGGCTCAGCAGGTCTGGCGGCCGCTGGCCGGGGAGATCGAGAGGCGCTGGCGGGAGCGGTTCGGCCACGACGAGATCGGCAGGCTCAGGCAGTCGCTGTCCGCGCTCGTCAGCCAGTCCGACGGTGAGCTGCCCCGTTATCTCCCGGTCGTGAATTTCGGGAACGGGATGCTGACCTCGGTCCCGCGGCCGCCGGCAGGCCTGCCGGCGGCTGGCGGCGGCGCCCCTGCCGACCTGTCCGTGCTGCTCTCCCGCGGGCTGCTCGTGGCCGCCATCGAGTTCGAGCGCGAATCGGATCTGTCGCTCGCGATCAGCGCGAACGCACTGCGGGTTCTGCCCGCTGAAGGCGCGGCGATCCGGGATCTGCCGCGGCTGACCGGGGTGTCGAAGGAAGCGATCAGCTCGTCGGTGGGATTCCTCAGCAGAAAGGGCTACGCGGTCGTCGAGCCCGATCCCGCGGCCAGCCGGGGGCAGCGGGTCCGCCTCACGCCGAAGGGCCGGCGCGCCCAGGACACCTACCACCGGCTGCTCGGCGTCATCGAGCAGGGGTGGCGCGCCCGGCTCGGTCCGGACGGCGCCGGCGGCCTTCGCGAGTCGGCGCAGAACCTGTTCGACCAGGCCGACGACGGGGCGCCGCGCCTGTCACAGGGCCTGCGGCCGCCACCAGACGGGTGGCGGGCGCGCCCGCCCTACCTGGCCCAGACGACGGCGGTGATCCGCGACCCGGGCGCGGCGCTGCCGCACTACCCGATGGTGCTGCACCGGGGCGGGTGGCCAGACGGCAGCTGAGCGCCGCCAGATCGGAGCCGGGCCGTCGGACGTCTTATCTGGTGGACCGGCGACCCGCGCCGCTCGTAGGCTGCGGACGTGGCCGCAGACTCCGATGCCGATCCCGTCCGGCGAGGCTACGACGCGCTGTCCTATCGCTATCGCGCCGACGACGCCGACGAGGGCAGGTACGCGCCCTGGCTGGCTGAGCTGCTTGAGCGGCTGCCAGCTTCCGGCCAGGTGCTCGACCTGGGCTGCGGCTGCGGCGTTCCCGTGGCGCGAGCACTCGCGGCCGCCGGGCACCAGGTCACCGGCGTGGACATCAGCGACGTGCAGATCGAGCGCGCGAGGCGCCTCGTCCCGGCCGGCACCTTCATCCGGGCGGATGCCACCACGCTCGACTTCCCGCAGGCGTCCTTCGACGCAGTCGTCTGCCTGTACGCGCTGATCCACATGCCACTCGCCGAGCAGCCGCGCCTGCTCAAGCGGGCCGGCGCCTGGCTTCGCCCCTCGGGCTGGTTCCTGGCGACCGCAGGCCAGTGTGCCTGGACCGGCACCGAGGACAACTGGCTCGGCGGGAATGCTCCGATGCTGTGGCGTCAGGCCGACGCGGCCAGCTATCGCACCTGGCTGGAACAGGCAGGGCTGGAGGTTACCGAGCAGGGGTTCGTGCCCGAGGGCGACAGCGGCCACGCCCTGTTCTGGGCGCGCCGGCCGCCCGTCTGAGGATGTACTCGGCGCCCGGGCGCCCGGCTGAGGATGTCCTCGGCGCGCCGACGGCCCCGGCTGAAGGATGTCCTGGGCGCGCGGGTCGTCCCGGTGACGAGCGTTCCGCCTGGCGCCCGGACGGGGCGGCAGTCCGCTCAGGGCGCCAGCCGGTAGCCGTAGCGTGCCATCAGAGGCGCGCACATCGTCGTCACGGCGGCCCGGTCAACCCGGTGCAGCCGGGAGCGCCACTCGGTGTCCTCGCGCAGCCTGACCGGCCCGGTGCGGAACCGGTTGTTGTTACCGCCGACGGTGTGCGTCGGGCGCATGGTCACCATGCCCGAGTCCGCGTCGGTCTCGAGCTGGGCCGCCTGGCCGGCCAGGCGCGCCAGGTCCTCGACGGTCTGGACCGGGCGCAGGACGAAGTCCTCGTACCGGAGCAGCTTCGTCCGCGCCGGTCCGGCGGCCCGCCGGACGGAACTCCCGGCCAGGTTGCCCGCCGACCAGCTGAGCGCGGCGTAAGCGCTCTGACGCCAGCGGATTCCAGGCTCCGGCTGGTCACCGGACCGGAACCGCATGATCGAGTAGACGGTGCCGCGCGGATCACGGACGATCTGCACGAAGCTCGGGTCGACCTCGGGCATGCGCAGCAGCAGCGCGGCGTCGGTCGGCTCCTTGGATGCGTCGACGATGACACCCGCGCCCGTCTCCTCGGCGATGCCGCGGTAGAGCCTGGTCAGCCCCTCCGCGTACCGGCCGAGCGGGGAATCCGGCGGCAGCTCCTTGTCGCGGCCGCGAAGCACGGAGCCGACCCGGAGCCAGGTGTGGTACTCGTGCAGGGCCTCGCGCTGGTACTGCCACATCTGGCGCGCCGCCGCCGTCCTGGCCTCGCCTTCCCCGAACGTCGATCGCAAGATCCGGCTCCAGACCGGGCAGCCCACGAGCGGCTCCCCGCAGCCGCACCGGGATTCGGGCAGGGTCAGCTTGGGCCAGAGCGTCCGCAGCTCGCCCACGCAGAAGAACCCGTCGAGCTGGCCGACCATGTTGCTCAGCACGGTCGTCCCGCTGTGGTAGATGCCAAGCACGTAGAGAACCCGGAGGTCAGCGCCCGGCACGATGCACCATCCCCCGTCCATTGTCACCAGAGAACCCTGGCATAGGCGCGCTGGCCGACATTCGTCGCACGTCTATTGTCGGCGCGAGCGCCGAGCCTTCGGATTCGGTTCTGTATTTGCCTTCTTAACGGGCCGTCCCGCTTGTTCCGCCTGCACCGGCCCCGCCGACAGCGCACCAGTCAGGAACCTGCGTCGTGGCGAGCCCGGGCTCATTTTGGCAGATGGCGCGGGCTGCTGCGACCGGTTTGGGCGGTACTGACCGGCCTCCGGCCCCGGTGCCTCCGCGCTGACCTGCGGTGATCTACCTACCCGGTGCCGCCTGCGCGAACGCGGCTGAACCAGGCGGGCTTGCCTCCCGAGCCCCTGGCCGACGGTCAGGGCCGGAGGATCGGCATCACTACCTCGTCGACGATCTCCCGCACGGCATGGCTGCTCGGCGGGCCGGCGGAGAAGTAGTGCTGGCGGATCATGACCGGGCCCACCTGCGCGACGAGCCCGGTCACCGCGGCGGGGCGGACCTCGCCCCGGTCGACCCCCTGCCGCAGGATCTTCAGCATCACCTGCTGATGCGGCTCGATCACGGCCGTATGCACCGCCCGCACGATCGCGGTGTTGCTCTGCGGATTGCCGAGGATGCCCCACATCGCGGTCCCTGCCGGGGTGCGCATGGTGTCCGCCATGCACTCGAGCTGCCTGACGAGGTCGCCGCGCACGCTGCCGGTGTCCGGCTGCTCGTCCAGCGAAGGCAGCCGGCCGCGCAGCGCGTCGAGCACCAGCGCCTCCCTGGAAGGCCAGCGCCGGTACAGGGCGCCCTTGCCGGTACGGGCCCGGGCAGCGACACCTTCCATCGTGAGGCGGTCATACCCGACGTCGGCGAGCTCGCCAAGCACCGCATCGAAGATCGCGTTCTCGAGCTGCTCACCCCGCCGCCGCGTGGCTGGCCGCTGAGGGCAGGACATCGCCGCCGACCTCCCCGCACTGCCGAGCCGACCACGACGGCCGCCCGCCGGATGTTAAGGAACGTTTGCGTTACTTACCTGGACAGTGTATCGTCCGGAAAATAGTAGACGCCTTCGTTCCTTAACATATCAGTTGGAGCAGATCATGAACGTCGCTGTCTTCGGCGCCACCGGCCTAACCGGCCGCCATGTCGTGCGCCTCCTGGTCGACGGGGGCCACGGCGTCCGTGCGCTCGCCCGCGACCCGGCGGGATTCGAGACCTTCGACGAGGCTGTCACCGTGGTCCGCGGCGACGCCAGGGATGGCTCGGCCGTCGCGCAGGCCATTAAGGGCACCGATGCCGTGATCTCCGCGTTCGGGCAGCGGTCACGACGCAAGGACGACCTCCAGGAGGCCTTCTACCGCAACCTCATCAGCGCGATGGAGCAGGCCGGCGCCCGGCGGCTGGTCGCGCTCTCAGCGTTCGGCGTCGGAGACAGCCGCGCCCAGATCCCGCTCGTGTTCCGGCTGATCAGGAACACGCTGCTGAAGAACGTGTACGACGACAAGGACCGGGCGGACGCTCTGCTGATCGCGAGCGGGCTCGACTACACCAACGTGCGGCCCGCTCGGCTCACCGACGGCCCGGCCAAGGGCGGTGTCCGGGCATCGCTGGATGGCCGCGGCCTCAGCAACTCGATCGGCCGGGCCGATGTCGCGGCGTTTCTGGTCGGCCAGCTCGATGACCTAACCTGGCTGCGCCAGTCTCCGCTGATCGGCTACTGAGGGCAGCCAACCCCGCGATCGCGCGCAGATCCCGGATCTGCGGCCCCGCGACCGGTACCGCGTGGCGGAGGGTGTCGGTGACCGGCCGATCACCCGGCCGGGCGAGGGAGGGATGCGTTGTGAGCCAGCAGCCAGGCCCGGTCGGCGCGGGCACGCCCGGACAGCCGGGAGGCGAGCAGCCGGAGCGGGAGCCGCCAGCGAGCGAGCAGGCCGAGCGAGAGCACGCCCAGCCGGAGCACGCCCAGCCGGAGCAGGCGCTCACCGAGGAGGTGATCGCGAGCTTCGCGGGCGCACGGTCACCGCGCTACCGGGAGATCATGCAGGCGCTGGTACGGCATCTGCACGGCTTCGCCGCGGAGGTCCGGCTGACCGAGTCCGAGTGGCAGCACGGCATCGACGCCCTCACCAGGGCGGGACACATGACCGACGACCGGCGGCAGGAATTCGTGCTGCTATCCGACGTCCTCGGGCTGTCGATGCTGACGGTCAGGATCAACGCGGCGGCATCTGATCAGGCCACCAAGTCAACCGTGCTCGGCCCGTTCTACCTGCCAGACGCACCGGAGATTCCGGCCGGCGGCGACATCACGGGCGGCGCCAAGGGCCGGCCTTGTCACGTCTCCGGCACTATCCGCGATACCGACGGCGAGCCGGTGCCGGATGCCAGGATCGAGGTGTGGCAGGCCGATCAGGATGGCTTCTACGACGTGCAGCACGCGGGCGGCGAGGTGGCCGGCCGGGGCTGGCTGCGCAGCGGCCCGGACGGCGAGTACCGGTTCTGGGCCGTGCATCCGGGCCCCTATCCGATCCCGCAGGACGGGCCGGCCGGGGAGTTGCTCGCCGCGGCCGGCCGGGGAGTGATGCGGCCTGCGCACGTGCACGTCAGGGTGACCAAGCCCGGCTACCGAACGCTGACGACGCACGTCTTCGCCGCCGGCGATCCGTACCTGGACGATGACGCCGTTTTCGGGGTCTCGGACAGCCTCGTCGCCGACTTCGCCGAGCAGCCGCCTGGACCTGCGCCGGAAGGCAGGCATCTGGACGGCCCCTGGTCCCGCGTGACCTTCGACATCGTGCTCGCACCCCAGTCAGGCCAGCCGCGCTGACCGGGCCAGACATGCAGGAATGTCGGAAGGTGCCTCCAGCGGAGAAGTAGCTCCTTGTGACCGACCCGACCGCCTCGAGCGCCGCCGCGAACGGCCATGTTCGACTTAGCATTAGTTAGCGTCGCCCAAATCACCATAAAACCCTCGCGATCATGACTGTAAACCGTGCTAAGTGCGGTGCCGACCGACCGCGAGCCCGTTATGCCCTGGTTCCGGTCGTGACTCCGCGTGACGAAGGCGCTCGCTTGGGCGGGACGGCGGCGGGACGGCACCCGGCACCCGGCACCCGGCACCCGGCAATTCTGACGAAGCGACGTCGCGCACGATCCCTCACTGACATGACTTGACATGCCAGCTACATGTAGGACTATTGTACTAGGAACCTAGTTGAATTGAGGAACGGTGATCGAGTTCCACCTGGACGCCCGCTCCGGGGTCGCGCCGTACCTCCAGCTGATCCACCAGGTACGGCAGGCCCTGCTGCTTGGCCTGCTGAGCGAGGGCGACCAGCTCCCCACGGTCAAGGACGTCGTAGCCCGGCTGGCGATCAACCCGAACACCGTCCTCAAGGCCTACCGCGAGCTCGAGTACGAAGGTCTGGCCGCAGCCCGGCCCGGAGTCGGGACGTTCGTGACCAAGACGCTGAGCGAGGGCCTGCTCGCCGCCCATGCGCCGCTACGCGCCGAGCTGCAGCGCTGGCTCGCCAGGGCGCGCCAGGCCGGGCTGGACGACGAGAGCATCGAGGCCCTCTATCGGGACACCTTCAGGGCCGCCACTAAGGAGGAAGCGCTATGACCGCTGTCCTGGAATCCCGCGGACTCGGCAAGCGGTACCGGAAACGCTGGGCGCTGACCGACTGCACGCTGGGCATTCCGGCAGGGCATGTCGTCGGGCTGGTCGGCCCGAACGGGGCAGGAAAGACGACCCTGCTGAGCCTTGCCACCGGGCTGCTCGCGCCGACCTCGGGCAGCATCGAGGTCCTCGGCAGCGAGCCCGCCAGCAGCCCGGCACAGCTCGCGAGGGTCGGCTTCGTCGCCCAGGACACGCCCACCTACTCGGGCCTCACCATCGCCGATCACCTGCGTCTCGGCGCCAGGATGAACCCGGGATGGGATGCCGCTCTGGCCCGCGACCGGATAGACCGGCTTGACCTGGATCCCGGCCAGAAGGCCGGGAAGCTGTCGGGCGGCCAGCGCGCCCAGCTCGCCCTTACTCTGGCCATCGCCAAGAAGCCCGAGCTGCTCATGCTCGACGAGCCGATTGCCAGCCTTGACCCGCTCGCCAGGCGCGAGTTCCTGCAGAGCCTGATGGAGTTCACCGCCGACCACAAGGTCAGCGTCGTGATGTCGTCGCACCTGGTAGCCGATCTAGAGCGGGTCTGCGACTACCTGATCGTGCTCGTCGCCTCCCGGGTGCGGGTCTCCGGCGGGGTCGACGAGCTGCTCGCCAGCCACTACCAGCTGACCGGTGCCCGCCGTGACCCAGCGGACCTGCCGGGCGACTGGCAGGTCATCTCGGAGAGTCACACCGACCGGCAGAGCACGCTGCTGGTCCGCACCGCGACGCCGGTCGTCGATCCAGGGTGGACGGTCGACCAGATCGGCCTGGAAGACCTCGTCCTCGCTTACATGAGCCTGGCCGCTAACACCAAGCGCGGCGCCCGGCAGTCCGAAATGGAGACGCTGACATGATCTGGCTGACCTGGCGCCAATTCCGCGCGCAGAGCATTGTGACGGCCGCGGCCCTGGCCGTGCTCGCCGTCGTCCTCCTCATCACCGGCCTCCAGCTTGCCCACCTGTACGACGCCAGCGGTCTCGCCACCTGCCACGCCCACGGCGACTGCGAAACGCTCACCAGCAGGTTCACCGACGAGCTGGGCTCCGGCGCCGCCTACAAGCCGCTGTTCTTCGTGGGCCTCGCCGTCCTGTACCTCACGCCCGCCCTGATCGGCCTCTTCTGGGGCGCTCCGCTGATCACCCGCGAGCTCGAGACCGGCACCTTCCGGCTGGCCTGGAACCAGAGCGTCACCAGGACCCGGTGGATGGCGGTCAAGCTCGGTCTCATCGGCCTGGCCGCCATGGCCGCCACCGGGCTGTTCAGCCTGATGATCACCTGGTGGGCCGGTCCCATCGACCGGGTCACCACGAGCGGCCATGGCGGGCAGGGTACGACGTCGTTCACCCGGCTCGATCCGCTGGTGTTCGACGCCCGAGGCATCACCCCGATCGGCTACGCGGCGTTCGCATTCGCTCTCGGGGTCACGGCCGGCGTGCTCATCCGCCGCACCCTGCCGGCCATGGCCGCCACCCTGGCCGCATTCGCCGCCGTCCAGATCGCCTGGCCAAACTGGATCCGCCCGCACCTGATCACGCCGGTCCGGGCCATCCTTCCGCTCAACGCCGGGAACCTCAGCGGGCTGATGATCACCAACAACAGCACCATGACCGTGATCGGCGCGGTGACCAAACCGGGCGCGTGGATTCTCTCCAACCAGACCGTCGGCACGACCGGCCACCTGTTCACCGGCCCGGTCCCGCACGTCTGCTTGTCGGGTTCGTTCCAGGCATGCACGCAAGCGCTCGGCGGGCTTCACCTCAGACAGCTGCTGACCTATCAGCCAGCGAGCCGCTTCTGGGCATTCCAGTGGTACGAGACCGCGATCTTCCTGGCCATTGCCGTCGCCCTCGCCGGGCTCTGCTTCTGGCGGATCCGCCGTCGCCGCCTGTTCTGACCGCACCGGCGGCGTGGCCGGCCGGCGCGGACGATCAGGGCTGTGCCGCCGCCGTTCCGGCTCCTGCGTCCGCGAGCTCGGCGATCACCTGGGCGTGACACGGTTCCGGAACGCACCAGCAGCCGAGCCTGCGTCCGCGAAGCTCGGGCAGCAGCGCCAGCAGGTCGGCGCGTTCCAGCAGATAGGCGCGGTACTTGCGGACCACGTCGTCGCGGCTGCCGTCCGGGCCGGGGCGGAAGGGGCTGGCCAGCGGTGAGCCGGGCAGCTGCCAGCCGCCCCGGTGCATGGCCCGGCCCACGTACACGACGTCGGCGTAGGCCGGGTCGTCACGATGGCCCTTGAGGTTCACGACCGTGGTGGCAGGCACGCCGTCGTCCTCTCGGTCTCCGGGTCGCTCGGCACCGAGACGATACCGCGACCGCGCCGGGCCGGCCGCGCTCCCCGCCGCGTCCCGCCTGCTCCCGCGCAGGCCAGAGCGACTTCCAGGTACTCAGGACACAACGCGACCTACCTGAAGCCTGCCCGAAGCCGTAGGATTCGCTAGGCGTTGAGCGTGAAGATGGCATATGGAGGGCTGTGTGCCGAGCATGGGGGCCGTGGCTGCCGCAGCGCCGCATGCTGAGGGGAGCCGGCTGAATGCGTGCTAAGCGGATCCTTCAGCTGGCTCGCACCTGGCGGGTCGACATCGCCTGGGCAGCCTTCATCGGGCTGAATCTCCTTGCCATGAACCTGATCCCGGCATGGCAGACCGTCCCATTCCTGGTCATCTGGGTTACTTTGACCGCGATCTATGGATTCCGCCTATGGCACCTCGGATCCACGCTCCTGACGGTCGTGACCGTGACGCTGGCCACCGGCGGGGTAATCGGCTGGCAGGTGCTGCGCGGCAAGCAGGACGGGGACTACCTGGCCGAGGTCCCGCTGCTCGCCATGATGTTCGTCATCATGGTGTGGCACTCGCGCAGGCGGGTCGCGGCCATGGAGGAGATGAGGCGCGTCTCCGAGCACAACCTGCTCCTCCTTGACCAGCAGCGCCAGTTTCTGCAGGACGCCTCCCACGAGCTGGGCACGCCCATCACGATCGCTCTTGGCCACGCCGAGCTGATCGAGCACACAGCTACGGACCAGGCGATCGCGGCGGACGCGCGCGTGACCGTGGACGAGCTGCTCAGGATGCGCCGGCTGACGAGCCAGCTGCTGCTGCTCGCTTCCACGGAGGGGCCGGCGTTCGTGCGGCTGGCCCCCGTCGACGTCACTGACCTGGTGGTCGAGACCATCCACCGGTGGAGCCACGTCAGGCGTCGCTGGTCACTCGGCGACCTGGCGGCGGAGACCGTGCTAGGCGACTGCGACCGGCTGACGCTGGCCCTGGATGCGCTGATCGAGAACGCCGTCGAGCACACCGATCCGGATAGCCAGATCGAGCTGAGCGTCCGCCGGGATGACGAGAACGTGGTCATCGCCGTGACCGATTCAGGCTCCGGGATCCCGGCCGCGGAAGTTGACCGGATCTTCAGCCGGTTCTCCCGGATCGACGCCGGCCGCAGCCGGGCCGTCGGCGGGTTCGGCCTCGGCCTGGCGATCGTCAAGGCGATCGCTGAGGCCCACCATGGCTCGGTGCGTGTCCAGAGCGCGGTAGGCCAGGGCTCGGTGTTCGAGCTGCATCTGCCTGCGCCGATGGCTCGGGTCAGCTCAGGGCTGCCACTGGAGCAGCGGGCCGTGCCGAGGTAATTAGCCAGGCTAGAACGCTGGGCGCTTCGTCATCGCTGGTCCCGATCGTCCGGCCGCCGCTGCGGGCCTGACCGGCCGGCGGGCGACCGGCGCCTCGTCTGGCGAGAAACCATCCGACATTCGTTTCGAACGAAAACGCCTCAGTCATCGCGGCCCGATTCCGTCATCGCGCCCAGCCCGATGCGAGGCCCGGCGTCGGAGCGGCGTTGGCTGGCCCGGCGCAGCCTGCGCCGCCACTCGGATCACTGCAGACCGCGCACCGCTTCGACCCCCGCCGGTCGATGTCATCGCCTGACCCACGCCGGCACCGGGCTGCCGCGGATCTCGGGCCGCTCGCGGCTGCCTTAGTGCCTCTTGATTAACACCACTAGAAGAGTTGACATCGTTTACTGACCTGACTTATAGTCGCCTTAGTGAACATCGTAAACAGCAGCTAGCGGAAGGACCCTCCGATGATCGACATGCAGCTCCTGAACAGCGCGCTGGTGGCTCTGGCGGTCCTCGTCGGCGCGGCGATCACCTTGTCGGTCGCGATCGTGGCAGTGGCCGCCATCGCCCGGCGCGGCCAGGCCCGGCGGCGCGGCATCGGCGGTGACGGCGCCGGCGGGATCCGTCCTGTGCGGCCGCAGCACCCGGCACCCGAGACCGGCGACGTGCGTCAGCTCGTGCTGCGCTGAGCAGGACCAGCGACCAGACTTCCAGGTGTCCCGCCCCGCCGCCTAGCCGGGCAGCGGGACACCGGCTTGCCAGCTGGGACACCTGTTTGCCAGCTCGAAACCCGGCTCACCGGCGGTGTCGAGCCATGCCCGCCGTCCTGGCCTCCGACCAGACCTGCCTGATGAGGTCATGACGCGTGGCCGGTGCCGTCAGAGCTGGCTGCCGGAAGACATCACGGCGCTGTCGCGGGCAGCGCGGCCGCGGCGCTCGCGGCCGCCGGGCCCGCTGCCCGAAGGACCTGTGCGTCGATGGTCTGAACCGCCCTCGTCATCGCGGAGTCCGCCGTGCTGCGGACCAGCGTCATCAGGCGGGCCTCGGTGCCCGGGTCCAGTCGAATCTGGCCGGCCCGAATCGCGTCGACCCGGCCGAGCAGGCGCTGCTCGACGTCACCGAGCCCGCAGCCCCTGGCGACGCAGCTCAGCAGGAGATAAGGGTCATAGAGTCCGTCGGTGGGGATCGATGCCATGCAGTGAACTGCCTGGCACCAGCAGTAGACCGCCTGGTGAAGGTTCCCCATTCGCCACTGCGTCTCGCCCATCTGAGTGAGGAGTATGGCCTTCCGGTTCGCCTTGCCGAGACCGCGCACCAGGATGTCGCGTGACCGCTGCGGCTGATTTGTCGCGAGGTACGCGGACGACAGCCATTTGTAGAGCAGATCGAAGTCCGAGAAGAGCGGAAGCAGGCCGTCTGCCTCCTTGATCGCGACCGGGTACTGCCCGGAGTTCAGCGCGCCGAGCACCCGCTGGAATGCCGGATCGCCCCGGAAGGTCCGCGCCTCTGGCCGCTCGGAGAACGCGGTCTCTGAACAGCTCCGGACGTAGCCGTCCTCATCCGCTGGATCCGGTCCTGACCAGGACGTCGCCGCCTCCCTGGCCGGCTCAGGCGAGGTCACGTTCATGCCGCCAGGCTGGGGCGCGGGATGCTCGCGGTTCCACTGCTCGGCAGTCCGGTACCCGTCGATGATTCCCCAGATCCATACGGGTATAGCGAGAAATGTTCCGATGCCAGTCGGCGTGCCCTTGATCAGGAGGTCGGCAAGGACGTTCACGCCGATCAGGAATACGGCGGACAACCCGAGTATCGAAAGCCCCCGGCGAGTCTTGCCGCACAGGATGGTGCCAAGACCGGGCAGGAGGCATGAGGCGATCGCATGCCCAGCCGGGCTCTTCTGCCAGGGCGGCCGGCTTGGTCGGACCGGCCTCGGCGCGCGAGCCGGGGCAGGCTGCGGGCGAATGGTGATCGTGCCGCACTTGGGGCACCGGTCGTTCACGAAGTCGGACTCCGAGCCGGCGAACTTGCAGTTCGTGCACCGGATGCCGGACAGACGCGCATAGCAGTGCGGACAGGATGCCGTGTTCTTCGATACCGGGGTGCCGCAGTTTGAGCACGAATACACCGCGCCGGTTCTGGCGACGTTGACCATGACCACCCCTCCTCCCCACGGACCCGGACGGTCCTGACGAAGCAGCCACTTTCACGCTTGACCACCGCGGGGACGGTGCACAGAGGAGTTGGTCGTCAGTGGCCAGGACCTTCGTCTCCGCAGCCCGGGCGCAGGCCGTCCGCGCGAGCCTGGCACGACCCCGGCGCGGGCCGTCACCCTGACCTGGCGAACTTAATCGTTGGTGTGATTCAGGCCACAAATCTGGAAAACTTGATATGTCGGGCATAGCTACTCGATTTCCGGCGTTAACTGTCCGTAATCGCTAGCACCCTGGCGCGTGATGGTTGCCCCGGGCAACCCGTCGCCCTGACCCGCGACACATCCGCGCGCCCCTGCCGCCGCCAGGTGCACAGCCATCGGCCAGGCAGCGCCATGGGTGACCGCCGAGCGCTCCCCCGCGCCCGACCAGAGGCTCACCTTGCTCCCCCTTCTTCAGTCAGCAAAGTCCCTGTTCCGCGACACCTACCGACCCGGCCGCCGGCCCTCACGGCTGACCCTCGGCGCCGCCGCGGCGACCGTGGTGGCCGGGGTCGCCGTAGCGGCCACGGCACCGGCCGCACATCCCGTCAGCACGACCCGCGACGCGAGCGCGATCAGAAATGCCACTGTCCGCGCAGCAGGCCACGCCGGCGCCGTCCTCCCGGGCGCCGCCTCTAGGCCGGTGCCGTCCGGGCGGGCCGCTCCGCGCCGTGCCGCCGCGCACCGGCTACCGCCCTCGCGGGCCTCCGGCCGCCTTGCGTCCGGGGAACGCCCCGGCAGGCAGGCCGCTGGCCGGCCCGCAACCAGGTCTCCAGACGCCGCCAGCACCCGGAACCGGTCAGCGCAGCACCGGGCCGGGCAGCACAGGACCGCGCAGCACAGCGCCGGACAGCACAGGGCCGGGCTCGGGCACCGGGCCGGGCGGGGCCGGCCGGCCAGGCCCTACCTCATCTACGACTCCACCACGCCATGGGCGATCCCATCGCACCACGTGATCGCCACCTATGCCACCGGCAGCTACGCGGTCTCAGCCGCGCAGGTGGCCGGGCGGCGGCATGTGATGTGGATAGATATCACCGGGATGGATCACGCGGCATCGATCCTTGACGTCGAGCCAGGTGACGCCACGCCGTCCCTCGCCGCCAGCTGGGCCTGGCACCGGCTCAGGGCCAACCCGCGTGCCCTGGCCCGCATCTACACCATGCGCTCGGAATGGCCCGCCGTGCAGGCAGCCGTCGCCACGCTTCCGTCGCGAATGCGATCCAGGATCCGCTGGTGGATCGCCGACCCCACCGGCTATCCGCATATCGTGCCCGGCTCCGACGCGACCCAGTGGTACTGGGGACACAGTTACGACATCACGACCGCGACCCCGCGCTTTTAGCGGTCCGGGTTCCGAATGGCCGCGCTCGGGCCGCGTGGGTGACTAACCTGTAGCATGAAGTAATTGATCGGCTACTTCAGGTGATCGCTCCGGGGGATGCGTGAGATCACGCGGAACGAGCGCAGGTCTGCCGCCGGCCGACCGGCCAGCTAGCCCCCCATCCTCGATTGGCTCAGACGCGAAGAGCGGGTCGAGCGCCTTCACCACAAGGGCATGATCGGGCACTTGGAACCTTGGCACGAGGACTCGGGGGGCGCAGATGAGGATTACAAGATGTATTCCAAGACTGACCGGCGGAACCGCCGCAGCGGTGCTGGCAATGGCTGCCGTGCCGGCCATGGCCAGCCCGGCCGGCGGCAGCAATACGAACAGAACGGACACCATCTCATCGATTCTGCGAGCCGGGAATATCGTCACCGGTGTCCGGGGCACTACCCGCGGAAACGTCGTCCTGACCGGTTCGGCGGCCACCGGAACTGGCAACCAGGCCGTTCCGTTTCTCTACCTTGGCAAGCTCGCGAGCGCGGCAGGGGCGGTGGTATCGACGCTGATGCCACCGTTCGCCGGCGTGACGTCGGCGACGTTTTACGGCCCTGATACCCACTCCTTCAACCCGGCGAGCATCCCGGCAGGACAGGTTCGCGCCGTCGGGAGCTACCTGTCGTCGGCGGCGGCCCCAGGCGTCCTGAACCAGGGCATGATCTACCTCGGCCGAGTGAACGGATCGGGCGGATCATGGATGTCCATCGACGTGCCGGCTGATGGCGCCCATACGGTCGGGCACGCGCGGGCCTGTCCCAGGCGCCGGGTGCACTGCTTCGTCATGGACACCATCGCGCACAGCACGATGGGCGATCTGGTGGTCGGCAACTACGACCTCAACCCCACTGTGCGCGGTGGCGTTGCCTCGGGCAATGCCTTCATCTACAACATGACCAGGCGTCAGTGGACGCTGCTCCGCCTCGGCGGCAGCTTGTCCAGCCTGACCACGCTCTACGGCATCTGGCAGGACGGCGGCGGCAGGAGCCCGCGCTACACCCTGGCCGGCGGCTCGTTGACCAGGGGAACCTTGCAGGCCTTCCTGATGAACTACAACGAGCGGACGGGGGCCTTCGGGAAGCCGAGGTACTTCAGCTACGGCAACGCCCCGGCCGTGTTCACGCACTTCGACGGGATCACCGCCGTCCGGGGCGGTTTCAACCTCGTGGCCATAAGCTCGGCCCAGGATGCGTCAATGGCCTTCGTCCCGGCCAGCGGCCGATCCTTCGGCAGGGCAACGTGGTATCCCGTCCAGGTCAGCACGAGCCCGCTGTGCTCGGGCGGATGCGCGGCGGTGACCGGGAATACCGTGTACCGGAACCATGTGATGGGGATCTACATCCCGACGGACTCGGGTGTTATCCACAGCTACCTGGCCACCGTCCGGGGGCGCTAACCCGGGACGCGATCGACTCACCGGGCCGGCCGATCCGCTGCCGGTCGGCGGCGTGGATGAAGGCCGGCGCGTCGAGCGCGTGCGCCTGCTCGACCAGCGCTGGCGTCGGGCGGGCCTGACCGTGCGCCAGGGCGCTCGATGACGCCGCTGGCTGCCCCCGGTCGGGTGCCGGCTTCAAAGATCCGTCACCCGACCGATGTCTCCCACTGCAAATTTCAGCAGTATTTGTTGTGCAATCGCTGGTGAGATCCAGCGTCAGCAGCTTGATCGGATCTAATCCGAGCTGGCCGCGCAAGGTGACTTGCGCCCTCCCCGACCGGCTCAAACCGGCCTGGCAAGGACACCAGATGGACACGATGGCGCCAATCCGCCCGACCGTGCAGCGCCCGCGCCGCATATCGCTGTCTGCGGGACCGGCTGCCGCGGCCGAGGCACGAGGCCAGGTCCAGGCTGCCATCCGGGCCTGGGATGTCCCGGTCGATTCACCCGTCGCGGTGCTGCTGACCAGCGAGCTGGTGACCAATGCGATCAGGCACGAGGCGGGCGAGATAGTCGTGCTTGACATTACCTGCGACCGTGACCAGCTGCGCGTTGACGTCCACGACACGTCGCGGTCCGTGCCGCTGCCGGTGGACGCACCAGGCGACGCGGAGACCGGGCGGGGACTGATGCTGGTGTCCAGCCTGTCGACTGAGTGGGGGTACTACCGGACCCGCGCGGGCAAGGCTGTCTACTTCACGCTCGCGTTCCAGCCCGATCTTGACGAGACCGACGATCGCGGGCCGCGGCGCGATCGCAGTTACGTCCGGTAAGCCATGAACCCGCGGAGGAACGAGCGCACGCCCTGCGCACCAACCCTTGCTCGCGTCGCGATCATCGCGACGCGATGGTGCGCAGGGCTGCCTCGCGGGCGATGTCCGTACGCGAATGGACGTCGAGTTTCTTCAGGATGTGAGAGACGTGGGTGGCCACGGTCCGCCGGGACAGGAACAGCCTGGCCGCGATCTCCGGGTTAGACAACCCGCCCTGCACCAGCGCGGCGACCTTTATCTCGGTCGGCGTCAGGCTATCCCAGCCACTCCGCGCATGCCGGTGCTTGGCGTGCGGGCCGCGGCGGATGCCGTGAGCACGGAACCTGGCCTGGAGCCGGGCGACATCCGTGGCGGCACCGAGGGAGGTGTAGATCTCCGCCGCGCGGGTGAACGCGGCCCGGGCCTGGTCGCGGTCACCCGCGCCGACGAAGTCTCCAGCGGCCGCCTCCAGCGCCTTGGCGCTGAGCAGCGGTCGGCTGGCGTCGCTGTAGCGCTCGGCGGCGCCGAGCAGCCGGGCGGCATCATGATCCAGCAGGCCGCGGCAGTAGAGCGCGTTCGCCTGCCGATGAGGGATCTCCGACTCGGCGGCGAATGCCTCGGCGTGGACCGTGAGGGCCTTCGCGGTGCTTAGGTCGCCGGTCAGCATGGCGAGGCGCACCGCGTCAGCAAGCAGATCCTCGATCTCCAGCTCTTCCGTCTTGTCGGTGAACCCGGCTGTGAGCACGGCAAGCGCCTCAGGCAGCTCGTCGGCATGCTCGCGGTCCAGGCTGCGGGCGAGCGCCAGCGGGCCGACAACCCGGCTGCCGATCAGCTGGGCATGCGGGACGGCCGCGGCGAGGCGGCGGCGCGCCGCGGCGATCTCGCCGCGATGGAAGCAGATCGCGGCGGCGACCGCGAGATCGCAGCAGGCCGCCGTGGGCTCCTTGAAGTCCTCGTGCAGGACCTCCACCTCGGCCATCGCGTCGTCCCATTGCCCGGTGTCGAAGAGCAGCTGACCGAGCGCGCTGTGGGCCTGAGCCAGCCGGATCACGGTGCCGACCTGGTCAGCGAGCTGTCTGGCCTGCCGGGCCGCGGCGAGCGCCTCCTCGTACTGGTCGAGGCAGCCAAGCATGATGGCCTTGTTGATCTGCAGCAAGAGCCGAAGGTCGGTCAGCGCCGGATCGGCCTGGGTCACGGTCAGCGCCTGGTCGAACAGCGGCAGTGCGTCAGCCATCTGCCCCTGCACCGCTGTCACGATGGTCAGCACGTGCAGTGCCCAGGCGATCGCCCAGTTGTCGCCCGTCTCCGATGCGGCGGCGAGCGCGGTCGCGGCGACCGCGCCGGCCTTCTCGACCTCGCCGAAGTTGCTGTGCGTCCGTGCGGCGAGCGCAAGCAGGCGCGCACGGTGCCTGGCCGAGATTCCGGGGGAAGCCAGGGCCCGGTTCAGCGTGGCGAGGGACTCCGCGGACCGGCCGGCCCGCATGCTGCACTGCGCTAGCGTCCAGTGCAGGTCAACGCGGACGTCGGGATCCACGGCGTGCGACAGCGCGCGGTTCGCCACCTGCTCGGCCTCGGCCACGTCGCCGACCCGGTAGAGAGCGTCGGCGAGCCGGCCGACGAGACTGTCATGCTGAGGCGAGCCAACCTGGGAGCTCGCGACCGCCCGGCTGAGGAGTTCTACCGCGACTCGCGGCGCCCGGCCGACCAGCAGCTCGGCGGTGCGAGCCAGCCAGCTCAGGATCCACTCATCCATCGGCTCCGTCGCGCCACCAGATCCGCCGACCGCCCACAGCAGCTGGCGGGCGACCCGGTCCGCCGGCGCACCGGCCTCAGCGAGCGCGCGACCGGCATCGCGGTGCCAGGCCGCGCGAACCGGCTCCGGCATCTCGTCGTACAGCGCCGCTCGGATCATCGGGTGCCGGAACGACAGGCCATTGCCTGACTCGGCCAGCACGCCGGCGGCGCGTGCCTCGTCGACGGCCGGGATCAGGTCCGCCACGCTGCGACCCAGGACGATCGCCAGGTCAGGAACGGCGAAGTCCACGCCGAGCAGAGCAGCAGCCCGCAGCACCTCACGCACCGAGCCGGAGACAAAGCCAAGGCGGTCCGCTATGGCCGCCGACAGGGAGCTCGGCACGGGACCGCTCGTCAGCTCGGCGGCTCCCGCGTCGGTGACGGTCAGGCTGGAGCTGCGAGCCAGCGCGGCGACCAGTTCGGTGACGTAGAGCGGGTTGCCGGCCGCACCGTCAGCGAGCCGCAGCAGGCTGTCGTCAGGCTTGCCGGCCACCAAGGCTGATACCAGGTCCGCTACCGCCTCCTCGGGCAGCCCGGTGAGCTGGAGCCGTGCGGCATCGCCCACCGCTCGCCGCAGCGCCAGCAGGTCATCCCGCTGCGGCACCGGACGCATCATCCCGATGAGCAGCAGGGGCACCTGATGGACCGACCTGGTCAGGCGCCCCCACAGCGCGATGCTGGCCTGATCAGCCCATTGCAGATCGTCGATGACCAGGATCGTCGGCAGCACAGCGCACTGCTCAGCGATGAGCGCCAGCAGCTGCTCGGCCAGCGCGGCTGACACGTCCGTGCCGCGATCCGCGGCAACCTCGCCACGCAAGAGCCGGACGATCGTGTTCCGCCGGGGATTCGCGGAGGGCTCGCGTACCCGTAATCCCTCGAGCAGCGGCAGCAGCGGCAGCGCCTGCCCCAGCTCGTCTCCGGCCCCCCAGAACACCTGACAGCCGACGTCCGCCGCCTCTGCCAGAGCCGCTCGCACCAGCGCCGACTTGCCGATTCCCGGCTCGCCCTCGATCAGCACCGAGCTGCCCTGGCCCGCCGCGGCCTCCTTCATGAGCCTGGCCAGCATCGCCATCTCGCTGTCACGGCCGACTAGCGCACCGGCCAGGGTCACGGTGGGCACGGGGCGAACTTTACCACCAGAGCATTAACGGAACAAGTTGCGTTTTTCGGTCTAAGTCTACCAGCCGAGAACATCTTCTGATAGTAATGACATGACTGGCCCCTGGCGCCCGATGAAAATTGCCCAGGTTCTTGCAGCGCACGACGCTGGAATATTTCCCCGCACGACTGCATGAATATTTCCGGTCAGAAACCACTGGCAATTCTCGCGCAGATTTCACTATTCAAGAAAGCTGGCTAACGACCGCCCAGGATGCATAAAATGACCGTGATGTAAGAAATGGCTCGATGCGGCGCACACACGCCGCGCAGGCTGGACGGACCGGGTGCTCCGGGCCGCTGGCCTCGGGGAATCGCCTTGGAGGAATCATGCACATCGGGCGAGCTATCATAATTCCCGCTGTCCTCGCGCTCGGCGCCGCAGGATCGATCCTGGCTGGGTCGGCACTGTCCGCAGCGACCGGGCACACGCCCATTGTCCACGTACAGGCGGCTTCCTCATCTGCTGACCCTAACATGTTTTACCATACCTAGGTAACACCACGTACGATTTAACAGCAGCACCGATCCATTCAGTCACCCGGCAGTCGATCGCGGTCTTATGGCCGAGACGGCCAGTTCCGGTCCCTGGCGCACGGCCACCGCACGATCTCCGTGAGTCAGGCACAAATCAGGTTGATCAGGCGGCGGCCGTCGCGTCTGTCTCCAGTACCCGCCCTGCGGCAGGATCACGATCTCCGGCTGAGGCAATTGCCCGGACCAGAAGCTACGGCATCCCCAGAACGATCACATCTTACCGAAACTATCGAATTCCCCGTTTCGCGCTCCCCCAAGAAAAGCGTGCCATTCGTCCGATGTAAAGCGAAGAACCGGACCTCCGGCATCCTTGCTGTCGCGAACGCCGATGTTGCCGCCAGGCAGGCTGGCCACCTCGACGCAGTTGCTGTTGGAGAAGCTCAGGGAGCTCTTGATCCAGTTCGAATCTGAACCCGGCCCTGCCGGGCGACCCCCGGGCGTAAGTCTTCCCACGTCCTTACCTCGCTGAATGTCGTGTGGTTCATGGCTGAGAGGTTGCACTACTCAGAGTAGTCTAACAGCTACCTAGCGTTCTTACCGGGAAGCTGACCAATGCGACTCAGCCGTTTCGAGTATCAGCTCTCTAGAGGACGCGGGGTCGAGCGACGCACCGGCGAGCATCTGAAATGCCAGCCGATGCAGGTAGGTCTCCCTCTCCCCTTCCACCGAGAAGTCGCTCTTCAAATGCTCAGCACTTACCACATCTTGCAGCATAGCCTCTTGATCTGTCTCAAAACGAAATATTACAAATGATTCCCCGAAAACCGTGTGCTGTGCGCTAAGCGGGAGGATCTGCAACGTTACGTTTGGCCGGTCAGCCTCGTCCGCGAGCCGTTGAAGCTGCTCATACATCACCAGCTCGTTGCCGATCCGGCGCTTCAGGACCGACTCATCGAGCACGACCGAGAGCTGAAGCAGTGGCTCGCGAGTCAGCAGCCGCTGGCGTTGCATCCGGACCCTGACCAGCCGCTCGATCATGCCAGGCGCGATTGGCTCAACCTTGCTGTAGCTGCTAATTATGTGCCTGGCATATGCTTCCGTCTGTAATAGACCAGCCACGACCTCGACGTGCCAAATGGAAATCGAGCTCGCCTCATGCTCGAGGCCGATGAACTGCTGATAGTCGGCGGAAAGACCATCGGCGTATTCTTCCCACCATCCCCGCTGGGCAGCATCCTCCGCGAGCGCAAGGAGAAGCTCGCGGCGAGATCCGGAGACCTCGTAGTAATCGAGCAGCCGCTCGACTTCCCGCGGCTTCAAGCCGGTCCTGGCCAGCTCATATCTGCTGATCTTGGACGGCGACCACCTCAGGGCCGCGGCGACCGCCTCGCCGCTCTTGCCCTTGCTCTCCCTGATCTCGCGTAGCTCCGCTGCGAGCCGACGGCGCCGTACCGTGGGGCTTCCCGGCGCGATCATAGGCGTCACTCCCTCCTCGGCGCCTTGAGCGGACCAGCGCGGCGGCCGAAGCGAGCCACCTGATCAGCCGAATCTGCCACATAGGTTATACATCGAAGTATAATGCAACTTTCATTGCACGTCCCGCCTGAGATCCGGCGCAAATCAGACCTCCGCGCTCGCCGACGCTGGCGACGCGTGGCAGGCGGCAACGATGGAGCGATCGTACGGCCCGCGCTGGGCTCCCGCGGATCGGCCCCCGCCGATGGTCCGCGCTAGGAGTCCTCGGGATGCGGGACTTCTGGCTCCCCCGGGCGCCAGTGACCTGCCGCAGAGCACTGCCGCTCTGCGGACGTTCAATCGCATCCAGCGAGTGTTTCCCGGTGGCGGCGCGCCGGCGATCGTGGTTGTTGAGGCACGCGACGTCGAGGCGCCCTCGGTGCTCGCCGCCGGCGCGGCCTTCGAGCGGGCAGCCCTGGCCTCCGGCCAGATGAGCCAGCCGATCACGTTCGTCGTCAACCCAGCCCGCACGGCCGCGATAATCCAGGTCCCGCTGGCCGGTACCGGCGAGGACGCGGCGTCCACCAGCGCACTCGCGACCTTGCGCGACAAGGTCATCCCGGCCACGCTGGGCCGGGTGCCCGGCGTGCGAGTGGCGGTGACCGGGGAGACGGCCGGCACGAATGATTTCAACGCCCTGATGCGGCACCGCTTCGGCTGGGTATTCGGCTTCGTCCTGCTGCTCGCCTTCGTCCTGCTGCTCGTCTCCTTCCGGTCCCTCGTCATCCCTATCACGGCCGTGATCTTGAACCTGCTGTCCGTTGCCGCCGCCTACGGGGTCATCGTGGCGCTCTTCCAGTGGGGCTGGGGGCAGTCGCTGCTGTCGTTCACCAGCGCACATGCCGTCGCCAGCTGGCTGCCGCTGTTCCTGTTCGTCGTGCTTTTCGGGCTGTCCATGGACTACCACGTCTTCATCCTGAGCCGGATCCGGGAGAGCTACGACCGCACCCGCGAGACCGACCAGGCGGTGGCGCACGGCATCAAGACCACCGCCGGTGTGGTCACCGCAGCAGCCGTTGTCATGGTCTTCGTCTTCCTCACCTTCGCGACGCTGTCCATGGTGTCGCTCAAGGAGATGGGCGTCGGTCTCGCCGTCGCCGTGCTGCTCGACGCGACCATCGTCCGCGCCGTCCTGCTGCCCGCCGCCATGAAGCTGCTCGGCAACCGCAACTGGTACCTGCCCCGCTGGCTCGAGTGGCTGCCGCATATCTCCCAGTCGCCGCCACCGCCGCCGGCCACGCGGCCGTCAGAGCAGCCGGTTACGGCAGCCAGATCGTAAGTTACGGCGGCCAGATCGTAAGGAGCTATAGCAGCGGGAGGAAAGATCACGGCAACGGCTATCGTCGCCGGGCTTTCCCACGCCTCCGTCCCGGGCGGATGATCCGTGCTAAGGGTGATGCTGAATAGCTGCACGGTCGATCGACCGGATGCCTGGTTTCGGCATCAGATGAGTTCCGGATAAGGATTAATCTGGTGAATTGGCCGCAGTCGCGCGAAGCGACGAGGACTGCGTGAGCGCGGCAGCCGCCGACGGACCAGCACCCGCCGCGGGGTCAGTCACGCCGGTGCGGCTCGGGCTCCGCGAGAACTGGCCGCAATTCACCCTGCTGGTGGTGGTGAATGTATTCGTTGGCGGCATGGTCGGCCTGGAGCGCGCCACCACCAGCCTGGTCGGCACGAGGGTATTCCACCTGTCCGGCTACCTGGCGGTGTTCAGCTTCATCATCGCGTTCGGCGTCACCAAGGCGCTGACCAACCTGGCGGCCGGCCCGCTGATCGCCCGGCACACCCGCAAGAGGCTGCTCGTGGCCGGCTGGGCGGTCGGCCTGCCGGTGCCGTTCCTGCTGGCCTGGGCACCGGCCTGGGGCTGGATCGTCGTCGCGAACCTGTGCCTCGGCGTCAACCAGGGCCTTACCTCGTCGATGGTCGTGAACATGAAGATGGACCTGGTGGGACCGCGCGGCCGAGGGATGGCGATGGGCCTGAACGAGGCAGCCGGATACATGGCCGTGGGTGCCACCGCACTGGCCACCGGGTACCTGGCCGCGGCTTACGGGCTCCGGCCGGTGCCTGAGCTGATCGGGGTGATCTACGCCGTGGCCGGGCTGGCGCTGTCGGCCGTCGTGGTCCGCGACACGGCGGGCCACGTGGCCGCGGAGACGGCGGCCCACGCGGTCCAGCCGGGTGCGGGACGGCAGGCGGGAACCCAGTCCCGGCGCCGGTTCTGGACCGTGTTCAAGGAAGCCAGCTGGCAGAACCGCCCGCTGCGCGGTGCCAGCCAGGCCGGCCTCGCGAACAACCTGAACGACGGCCTGACCTGGGCCGTGTTCCCGCTGCTCTTCGCCCTCCACGGGCTTGGGCTGGCCGCCATCGGGCTGATCAAGGGACTGTACCCGATGCTCTGGGGCGGAGGTCAGCTGATCACCGGCCAGCTGGCCGACACGATCGGGCGGCGGCCGATGATCGTCTCCGGGATGATCGTCCAGGCCGCCGCGTTCCCGGCCGTGCTGCTCCTGCTCAGCCGGCCGCTGGTGGCCGGCGTGGTCAGCGCGATATTGCTCGGAACGGGAACCGCGATGGCCCAGCCGGCCCTGAGCGCCGCCGTCGCCGACCACACCCACCCGTCATGGCGTGCGCAGGCGCTGGGCGTCTACCGGTTCTGGCGCGACCTGGGCTATGCGATCGGAGCCGTGATCGCCGGGCTGCTTGCTCAGGCCTTCGGCTTCAGCGCAGCCGTCATCGCGGGCGGCGCCATCACCTTCGGCTCCGGCCTGCTCGCCGCCAGATGGATCACCGGCGACCCGTCGCAGCACGGCACGCAGACGTCCGCTGCCCGTAACCGCGCGCCAACGGATCTCGACTAGGACGTGCAGCCGCGAGTCTGTCCCGCGGTGCGCTGTCCGTGCGCCGTCCTGTCCTGCGCCGTCCCTGCCGTGCGCTGTCCCTGCCGTGCGCTGTCCCTGTCCTGTGCTGTCCTCCCGCTCTGGGCGGTCCCGCGCTGCTTAGGCTGGTCCAGCGGGCCGGCCGGCCCGCCCGCCGAGCTTGCCGGCGAGCGCTTCAGGGGCGCGCATCCGCCACGCGTCAGTCACGAGTTCCGCCAGCCGCTCGACGTCCACCTCGGCCAGACGCAGCATCACCAGCGGCCAGCCGTCGTAGCCGGGCGCGGTGAAGAACACCCTGGGCTCGCCCAGGAGCAGTGCCTGCTTCTCGGCCTCGTCGCCGACGAACAGCACCGCGATATCGGTCCGGATGACCCGGGGCCTGCCCGGAATGCGCTCAGGGTAGGACCATACGAATCCTTTGCCGCCTACCCGGAAGTCGAAGCCGTCGCTGTCGATCTCCTCCACATCAGGCAGGGTCAGCGCAATGCGGCGCACGTCGTCGGCGTCAGCCATCGGGGGTCCTTCCGGATCACGGCAACCCGCACGCCTACAGGCTAGGCCCCGGCACTGACAGCGGACCGGGAGCCACTCCCATCAGCCGCGCCGTCGGCGGGTCTCGCAGGATGTGCCCTTCCCCGGGCGTGCCCCTACCCAGGTTCCGCCTGGCCGCCGCGCCGGTACTCGAGCCAGCGCTCGCTGGTGTTGGTCCAGACTCCCTGAAGCCGCTCGAAGAACGGGTCGAGATCATCGAAAGCGACATCGGGAGCAGGGGTCTTGACGAGGAGGTATTCCAGCTCGTCCCGGATACGCTGGAGCCGGTACTGAGCCTCTTCCATCAAGATCCACCGGGACCGCCAGTTGAAGAACGGCTCCACGGCGTTGACCAGAGTGCCCACGGCGACGAGCGAGAACGCCAGGCCGGTCCAGAAGTTGAGATGCTGCAACCCAAGGATGATCGTGGAACCGACGGCAAGGGCAAGACTGGCCAGCCGGATCGCCGACGCTGACCTGCGGAACCGTCTCTTGCGCCGTCTGGTCCAGGCGATGCCGTCGGTGACCTGGCTCTGGAGCCGAAGCGCTGCATCGTGCGGTGCGAGGGCGCCGTCTGGTGGCTGAGCCTTATCCATAGTCCGTCCCGACGTCGTAGCCGCCAGAGTCCAGCAGTCACACCGTAGTACTCGCATGCACCACAGCGGACATTCGGTCCTTACCGGGCCAGTGCGATCCGATCCTCCCCAGGCTCGCTACGTGAGCCCAGTGGCATGCCCTGACACGCTGCGCGACCGGGCTGGATTCCAGCAGGATCTGGAGGCCACCTGATGATGACGGGGATGATGGACGGGCATACCGCGGTCGTGACGGGCGCGAATCACGGGATCGGCGCGGCGGCTGCGGTCGAGCTCGGACGGCGCGGGTGCGCGGTGCTGTGCACGTTCCTGCGGATCCAGGACGAAGCCGACCCGGGCGTGCCCCAGGCCTACCGCGACCACCGCGCTGCCGGCGCCGATGCGGTCGCCGACCAGATCCGCGCCGGCGGCGGCCGGGCACTGGCGGTCGAGGCCGACCTGTCTGACCCGGCCACCCCCTGGCCTCCGACGCGGCAGCCCTGATCACCGCGAACGTGATCACTCTCCGCTAGTAGCCAGCCTGCGCGCCATCAGCTCGATCAGCTTCTCAAGCCCGCACGGCGGTCGCCATCACCGGTGACGCCGACCAGCGTGCTCTCGCGTCCTGTCCGGATCTGTCGCGGGCGAGCTGCGGGCCGCTGATCCGTCGATCCGCTCAGCTGCGGGTGCCCGCCCGGCCCTGACTTGTGACCGAGGGTGCCAGCGCGGCCACCCGCTCGAGGAATGCCGTGGTCCGCTCGAAGACCTCGCCGACGGTGCGCCCGGCAAGGCGGGCCTGGTACGCCTGGTAGCGCGCCAGCTCCCACTGCTGTGCGCGCGGCAGCAGCGACGCCAGCGGAGGTTCAGGCACCTGATTCCAGGTCCAGGCGGTAATCCGGCCATCACCGGGATAGACCGGCTCGGGGCGGACGAAGTCGACATGACCGGCGTCCTGACTGATCTGGTTCCTGACGTAGCGCAGTCCCGCCAGGGTTTCCTCGATGAGCTGGCGTTCCGCGGGCGCCCTTGCCGCCATCACCTGGTCGTAGGCCATGGGATGGTGGCGCATCAGGGTAGCGTCGACGATGGTGACCCGCCACACCGCCTCGCCGATCTCCGCGAGCGCTCGCGACCGGTCACCAGGCACCACACCGGGAAGCCGCTGCGTCGTGTCTCGCATCGCGGTGATCGCCCAGTTCAGCGCGCTGAGCGGATCCGCCGGATCGGCCGTGTTCTGGCGGTTCCACGCCATCCGGCAGCGGGCAGAGCAGAACCGCGCGTGCTCGCGGCGCGGCGTGAACACGGCGCCGCACTGCTCGCAGGCCCGGACATCAGCCACCTGGCTACGTTACGCCCAACGTGCTTTCCCGCGCCGCGAGCGCCGGTGCCAGCTCGTCATCATCCGGGTGATGAATCGTGTCAGCGCGTTCGAGTTCCCGGCGCCTCTGGCGCCGCGAGTCCCGCCCGGCGTCTTCTGGAAGCTCGCCACGTCCGTCCTTCCCGCCAGCCTGGCCGTGCTGACGTCATGCTAGCTCCCAGCCCGAGTCAGCGGCGCGGACGGGATCTCGGCCGGGCGGCTTGTCCGTGCGCCGGCATCGGCCCGCCGCGGGTTCAGGGCGGGCCGGCGGTCTCCCGGTGAGCAGCCTCAGCTATCCGCGGGTGACCAGCGGCGCGGGCCGGCCGGAGGGTCAGCGCCCGCCCGCGCGGGCGGCCTGGGTCACGGCGCCTGGGACGGGGTCAGGCCGAGGATCCGGGCGGCGTTATCGTGCAGCACGGCATGCTGGACCTCGGCCGGCAGGCCGAGGCCGGCGAATTCGGCGAGGCACCGCTCAGGGGTCAGGAACGGGAAGTCGCTGCCCCACAGGAACTGCCCGGACAGCCGTCCCTTCAGCTCGCCGACCACCTCAGGGGGAATTCGCCGCGGCGACCAGCCGGAGATGTCGATGTAGACGTTGGTCTTGTGCAGCGCGACGGCGATCAGGTCCAGGTGCCAGGGCCAGCCGAAATGCGCGGCGACCACGGTCAGCCCGGGATGTGCCGCGGCGACCGGATCGAGCCGGATCGGGTGGGCGTAGTCAATCCGGATGCCCTGGCCGCCCGGCTGGCGGGCGCCGATCCCGCTGGTCCCGGTGTGGAACAGGGCGAGCAGGCCGTGCTGTTCGCAGGCGGCGAAGATCGGCCAGTACACCGGGTCATCGGGGCCGAACGCCTGAAGCGACGGGTGGAACTTCACCCCGCGCAGCCCGAGAGCGGCAATATTCGCCACCTCGGCGACGGCGGACTCGCCCTTGTGCGGGTCGACCGAGCCCAGGCCGGTGAAGACATCCGGATGATCACGGCAGGCGGCGGCCACGGTCTCATTCGGGACCCGAGGGCGTCCCGTCGCCGTCTCGGCGTCCCAGGCCAGCAGCACCGCCCGCACGTTCAGCTGCCGGTACCTGGCCGCCAGCTCCGCCAGCGACTGCCGTTGCACCGGCGAGCGGAAGTACGCCTGCGCCGCCTCGACGTAGCCGGCCATGCTGCCGTCCAGCCAGTCCGGGGTGGGCAGGTGCACATGGAAATCAACGGCGCGCGACGACACCGGCTTATCGTAGCGGCAGGCCGCATCACCAGCATGGCTGCTGTCCCCGTGCCCGGCCGGTTGCCAGACCGGGCGTCCAGGAGAACACTCGGCTGCAGGGACCGTATGCGACCGTCTGCCCCATCGGAGGACCGGTGCCGCTCGCCGTCGTTCTTGTCGTGGTGCTTGTTGTGCTGTGCGCCGGCGGCATCTTCCTGTGGACCAGGCTGGCGGCCACTAACGCGCGGATCATCGGCGCGCCGGCCGGCGAGCCCGACGCGCTCTTCCGGGGCGGCGTCATGTGCCGGTATGTCATCACCAGCGGCTCGCTCGTCCGGCTGGAGTTCTTCGACTGGGGCGTGCGGCTCCGCGGGACGGCGATCAGCCGCTGGGTCGTCCCGACCTGGGAAGCCAGGTATGACGAGCTGGCGATCGCCGAGCGCGTCGCCCTGCCGGCCAGCAGGATCGCGGTCTGGCTCCGGCTGCGCGGCGAGCCCGCCGCGATCGGGTTCCTCTCCGAGCGCAGCCTCGCGATACTTCCGCTTTTGCAGGAACACGGCGTGCCGGTGAACCGCTCCGTCACCCAGGTCAGGCGCGTGGAAGAGCTCTACCAGTCGCCTAGCTAGACGTCACGCCGACCGCGGATCACCGGCCCCGGCCGGGACTCACGGGTGGCATCGGCACGGTCCGGCACGATGCGCCGCGGCAGCCGGGCACTGTTCGAAATAACCCTTCGAAAGAATCTTTCGAGACGTAGGCTCGGTGGATGGCAGCTGGCGGCGCAGGGCAGGCCGGGGATCCGCGGCCAGCCAGGCCGAATAGAACGATCGCCGACGCCCCGTCACTGAGGGCGCTGGCACATCCGACCCGGCTCGCGCTGATCGAGGCCATCGCGGTATCCGGGGCACTGACCGCCACGCAGGCCAGCGTCATCGTGGGCGAGAGCCCGACCGCGTGCGCCTACCATCTGCGCACCCTGGCGAGGCTTGGCTTCCTCGAGCAGGCCGACGGCGGCCACGGCCGGGAGCGGCCCTGGCAGCTCCCGCAGGCCGGGGAGTCCCGTGATGACGACGGCGACGACCCGGCCAACACCCTGGCGAGGCGGGCGCTGTCCAAGATGGTGATCGAGCGCTGGATCGACCGTATCCGCGCCTACGAGCTGGCCAGATCCCGGTTCCCGGCCGATGTCCGTGAGGTCACCGAGATCCTGGAGTCGCCGGTCATGGCTACCCCTGCCGAGCTGAAGCAGCTGCGCAAGGACATATTCGCGCTCATGTCCAGGTACTGGGTGGGCCAGATGGACCCGGCGGACCGGCCGGCGGACTGCCTGCCGTTCGAAATGGTGTTGTTTACCCGCGTCGTTCAGGGCGGGGAATTAGGGAGTTCCTCATGCGCAGGCTCATGCGGATACGTAACGCGCGGATCTTCTTATTCGGGGACGTCGTCTGCACGCTGGGCGACTCCGCGCTCTGGCTCGCGATGGCGATCTGGGTAAAGGAGCTGACCGGCAGGTCGGCCGCGGCGGGCCTGGTCTTCTTTGCCTACGCGGCCGGCAGCCTGCTCTCCCCGCTGGGCGGCGTGCTTGCCGACCGGTTACCGCGCCGCCCGCTGCTGATCTGCTCGAACCTGATCGCGGCAGGGCTGGTGCTGCTGATCATCGGTGTCCACGATCGCGCCCAGATCTGGCTCATCTACCTGGTGACCTTCCTGTACGGAGTGATCGGCAGCGCCATCGGCCCGGCGCAGACCGCGCTGCTGCCATCGCTGGTACCCAAGGACCTGCTCGCGGAGGCCAACGGCGCTCAGCAGACCATGAACGAGGGGCTGCGGCTGATCATCCCGATCGTCGGCGCGGGGCTGTTCGTGCTCTGGGGCGGCGCGGTCGTGGCGGAGATCGACGCGGCGACCTTCCTGGTGGCCGCGGCATCGCTGGTCGCGCTGCGGGTGGATGAGCCCAAGCCGGAACGGAACAGCTCCGCGGGCGATCAGGGCGGCCAGTTCGCCGCGGGCTTCCGGTTCATCAGCCGCGACCCGGTCCTGCGCTCGATCACCATCGCGCTCGGGCTCTCGATGCTGGTCTTCGGCTTCACCGAGTCCGCTCTCTTCTCCGTCGTCACCGTCGGCTTGCGCCACTCGGCCAGCTTCGTCGGCCTGCTGATGACCACGCAGGGCGTCGGCGCGGTCGGCGGCGGGCTTTCCGCCGCGGTCATTCTCCGGCACATCTCCGAATGCATGATGACGGCGATGGCCCTCGCGCTGGCCGCCGCTACCGCGCTGCTCCTGACGCTGCCCAGCGTCGTGTCGGTGCTGGCCGGCATGGTGCTGGCCGGCATCGTCATCCCGTGGGTGAGCGTGGCGGCCATCACGGCGATCCAGCGCCGGTCCCCGGCCGCGCTGCTCGGCCGCGTCTCCGGGGCCTTCGGGCTCGGCCTGACCGTGCCCCAGGTGCTCTCGGTCGGCCTGGGCGCGGCGCTGATAGCGGTCGTGAACTACCGCGCGCTGCTGGTGGCGATCGCCGTGGTGGTGACCGTCGCTGCGGTGTTCCTGGTCAGCCGCGCTGAGACGCGCCGCAGAATTGTCGATGTCCCGAGCGCGGTGGCAGGCACGGCCGGTGAAGCGGACGGCGCCGGCCCGAGCACGATCGCCGCGTAACCTCGGCACCCGGCCGACGGCCAGCCCGGCCCCGGCGGCCAGCCCCGCCCGGGGCAAGTCCGGCCCCGGGCAGTCCGGCCCCGGGCAGTCCGGCCCCGGGCAGCGCGGCCCCGGGCAGCGCAGAGTCCGCTCGAATGGCCGGGCTGGCCACCGGCTCAGGTCTTGGTAGCGCTCCAGGGGCCGCCGACCGGGCCACTGGCGGCATGGACCTGGTAGGTGCCGGACATGGAGTTGCCGGAGACCGTGCCCGAATAGGTGATCCCCAGCGAGCCGACGGTTCCGAAACGGATGACGTTGCCCTTGACGGTCCCGTGGATGGGGAGCGTGGTGCGAGGCGCCGAGAGCTTGATGGTGCCGCTCAGGTTCGACCCGGACTGGTGCCATCTGAGGTTAAATGTGCCCTGGTAGGCGCCACTGTACTGCCCCAACCACTTCCCCGACAGGCCGGTCGCGGCAGCCGCCGGTGCGCTGGTAGCCGGGGTAGTGGCGGGCGCCGCCGCCGAGGTCGGCTGCGCGGTGCCCGTGGGCGGCGCGGTGGTGCTGGAGGCTGAGCACGCCGCCAGCGTCAACACCAGGCCGGCTGCCATTGTCATCCCGAGCACGAGCCGGCCTCGCCGCCCGCTCGCGTTGCTGTGCAGTCGCATCGTCGTTCCTTCCGTTCTGGTCGCTGAATTGCGTTGTAGTTCTTGTTCTGTCGCTGGTTCTTGTCTTTGTCGCTGGCCAGGCGGCCCGGCCGGACTCCGGGGCAGCCGCCCGCTGGGCTCAGCCGCTGTCTTGTCCCGGCTCCGCCCGCCAGCCGACCCCCTCGCACGCGAGGATGCGCTCGAACGGGAGACCAGCCCGCTCGCTCACCGTGCGGACCTCGGCCTCAGTCCCGGCGAACAGGCACAGCAGCACCTCGTCCTCGGGCATCAGCAGCGAGCCGAGAAACGAGACGGTCCGGCCGGGCAGGCCCGCTAGCTCCTGCCTGACGCGCCGTCCCAGTGCCTCTGCGGTCGCGCGCGACAAGCCGGGCAGCAAGCACTCCGCGACCTGCCACTGCGGATCAGGAGCGCTCACCAGGCCCTCACCAAGACGGCCCGCGGGTCCTCGCGACGCATGCGGTCGTTGCATGCACCCGGCATCGACATGCTCAGAAGCTAGGCTCGGCAGGCAGGCCGCCGCATCGGGGAAAACCCTACGTCTGGTCGGTCGGCCGTGCCCGGTGCCGCGTGACCGGGCACGGCCATTGCCGGTCAGCCATAGCGCTTTGCTACCGGCTTTGCTGACAGACTCCTCATGAGCACGGTCAGGATGACCACGATCACTCCGATGGGCAAGGATGAGGGTGAGGGAGGAAATCGAGCGTGGGCGAGCCGTGGCAAGCGCAGTCAGCGTCAGGTGCCGGCCCTGCCCGCGGCGAGGCACCGCTGATCTTGCTTGCCGAGCCGACGAGCGAGGTGGAGCGCGCGCTGGTGAAACGGTGGCTGCATGACGGAGACGTCGGGTCGGCCGCCGCGCTGCCACTGGATGGCCCGGAACTGGCCCGGTCGCTGGACGCGGCGCGGCCGGACACGGTCGTCACCGCGATTCGCGTCGCGTGGCTGCCGCGCGAGCGGGGCGGCGAGCGGCGGGTCTACTGGTCGGACGTCCTGTCGCAGGTCAATCCGCGCAGGCCGCCGGTGTTCTGGCAGACCCGCATAGTGCGGCGCGAGCCCGACCGGGCTCGGATAGTGGTCGCGGAGCCCGCCACCGTCGCGGCGCTCCGCGAGCGCTGGAGCGGCACCGGCTCGTTCGCGCATTTCGTGTCCCGGCAGGCCAGGCTCGCGCTGGACCGCTCCGAGCGTGGGCTGCTCGGGTACCGCTACAAGGTGCCGAAGGACGTCATCGAGGCGATCGAGGACAGCCCGGGATTCCGCGCCGAGATCGCCGAGCTCGCTGCCCGGTGTGAGCTGACCGAGCCGGAGGCGGCGGGACGCGCACGGGAGTCCCTGGACAGCCTGGTAGCCTCCATGAGCCCGATCGCGGTCGACCTGCTTTCCGGTGCGCTGCGTCCGCTGCACGCGCGCGCGTGGGACGTCCAGGCAGACACGGCCGGGCTCGACCGGCTGCGCGAGCTGAACCGCCGCCATGCCCTGGTGTTCCTTCCCAGCCACCGCTCGTACGCGGACCCGCTCCTGCTCGCCGACGTTCTCGCCGAGCATGACTTTCCCCGCAACCACGTGCTCAGCGGCGACAACCTCCGCCTCTGGCCGATCGGCCCGCTGGCCAGGCGCGCCGGCATCGTATTCATCCGGCGCAGAATCGGCGACGACGAGGTCTACAAGCTGGCGCTCCGTGAGTATCTCGGCTATCTGCTCGCCAAGCGCTTCAACCTCGAGTGGTACATGGAAGGCGGCCGCTCGCGGACCGGCAAGCTACGCCCGCCGCGCTACGGCCTGCTGGCCTACGTCGCCGGGGCCGTAGCGCGCGGCCGGGCCGAGGATGCCTATCTGGTGCCGGTGGCAATCACCTACGATCAGCTCCGCGAGGTATCGGCGATGGCGGCCGAGCAAGGCGGGGCGGCGAAGAAGGCGGAAGGGCTTGGCTGGCTGGCGTCCTACGCGCGCGGACAGCTCACCCGGGTCGGCACTGTGCACGTGCGGTTCGCGGAAGCGCTTTCGCTGCGGGAAGCCCTGGAGCCCGGCGGCGGTGACGAGAATCCGGATGCGTGGCGGCTCTCGCTCCAGAAGGTGGCGTTCGAGGTGGCTGTCCGGATCAACCGGGTCACCCCGGTGACGGCAACGGCGCTGGTGACGCTCGCGCTGCTGGGCGTTCGCGACCGCGCGCTGACCCTGGGCCAGGTACGCGGGGTGCTCGAGCCGCTGAGGTCCTACCTGGCCGAGCGTGGGCTGCCGCACTCGGGCGATGTGCTGCGGACCAACACCGGCGTGCGCGACGCGCTCGGCGCGCTGGCTCAGCAGCATGTGGTGACGGTCTACACCGGCGGGGAGGAGCCGGTATACGCCATCGAACGGGGCCAGCACCTGGTGGCAGCGTTCTACCGCAACAGCGCGATCCATCATTTCGTCGATCGCGCGGTCGCCGAGCTGGTCATGCTCAGCGAGCCCGCTGACCGCTGGGACGAGGCCATGCGGCTGCGTGACCAGCTGAAGTTCGAGTTCTTCTTCCCGGACAAGGCGTCCTACCGCGCGGCGCTCGGCGCCGAGCTTGAGCGCCTTGATCCCGGCTGGGAGACGGTGGCCGACGGGCGCGCCGTGCTGGAGCGCTCGGACCTGCTGGTGGCAAACCGTGTGCTGCGGTCGTTTCTCGACGCGCAGCTTGTTGTCGCTGACCGGCTCGCCGCGCGCCATCCTCGCCATCCGGTCGAGGAAAAGGAGTTTCTCGACGAGTGCGGCGGTGTCGGGCAGCAGATGCTGCTTCAGGGCCAGCTGCACGGGCCGGAATCACTGTCACGGGAGCTGTTCTCCAGCGCGATGAAGCTCGCCGCGAACCTGGACCTGATCGATCCGGGCAGGGAGGAGCTGGCTCGGAGCAGGCAGGCCTTCGCCGCGCGCCTGCGCGACGTCGTGGCTCGGCTGGTCATGATCGACGAGATCGATGCAGCGTGCCGACGGGAGGCGGTCGGTGTCGCACCCTGAGCTGCCCACCGCGCAGGCGTGGTCAGAAGATCAGCTGATCGCCGATGTCGAGGCCGGGCCGGAGGGCCCGCACGTCGGGGCATTCTTCGACTTCGACGGAACCCTGATCGACGGGTACTCGCTGGCGGCGTTCGCGCGCCATCACCTGAGGTCGGGGCAGGTGGCGCCGGCGGACCTCGGGCGGATGCTCCTGACCGGCCTTCGCGGCGTGACCACCGAGGAAGACTTCGAGCGGTTCACGGTGCTGGGCATGCGCGCCTGGGCCGGGCGCAGCGAGGACGAACTCGCCGAGCTCGGGGAGCGGCTGTTCGTGCAGGCCATCTCCGGCTCGCTGTACCCGGAAGCGTGGCGGCTGGTGGAGGCCCACCGCAGGGCGGGACACACGGTCGTGCTGGCCTCCTCGGCTACCCGGTTCCAGGTGGAGCCCGCGGCCAGGGCGATGGGCGTGGAGTACATCCTGGTATCGCCGGTGGAGATCGAGAACGGCATCTGCACCGGCCACCCGGGCGGTCCCCTGCTCTGGCGAGACGGTAAGGCCGCGGCGGTCCGCGCGTTCGCTGATGAGCACGGCGTCGACCTGGCGGAGAGCTACGCCTACTCCAACGGCGATGAGGACGTGCCGTTCCTGCGGACGGCCGGGCGGGCGCGGGCACTCAATCCTGGCCGCGATCTGGAAGCGGCGGCGCGGCATTACGGGTGGCCGGTAGCCCGGTTCAGCTCTCGCGGCCGGCCCGGGGTGCGGGACATCGCCCGCACGGCCGCTGGGCTGGCCGGCATGTTCGGCGGATTCACCACGGGCGCGGCGCTGGGGGCGATGACCGGGTCCCGGCGTGAGGCCGTCGACCTCGGCACCACCCTGGCCGGCGAGCTAGGGAGCGTGCTGGCCGGCGTGCGGCTGGACGTCCGCGGCGCCGAGCACCTCGCCACCAGGCCGGCCGTCTTCCTGTTCAACCACCAGAGCCAGCTGGACGTCCTCATCCTGGCCAAGCTGCTGCGTGGCGGGTTCACCGGCGTGGCGAAGAAGGAGCTGGCCCACAGCCCCGGCTTCGGGCTGATGTTCCGGCTCGCCGACGTGGCGTTCGTCGATCGCCACGACACTGCCCAGGCCCGCAAGGCCCTCGAGCCGGCGGTGCAGAAGCTGCGGGACGGAATCTCGCTGGCTATCGCTCCGGAGGGCACCAGGTCGGCGACTCCGGCGCTCGGGCCGTTCAAGAAGGGCGCGTTCCACGTCGCGATGCAGGCGGGGGTGCCGATCGTGCCGATCGTCATCCGCAACGCCGGTGAGCTGATGTGGCGCGGAGCTACGACAATCCGCGCGGGAACGGTGCAGATCGCCGTGCTTCCCCCGGTCCCCACAGTCGGCTGGGTAGCTGACGATCTCGACGCGCATGTCCGCCGGGTTCGCGGGCAGTATCTGGCCACGCTCGCCGACTGGACCGGCACCGGTTCCGGGCGGGTGAAGGCCACGGCGGTGGCGCGCCCTGGCCCGCCCCCGGCGGTGCCGCTGGACTGGGGCGCCTCCGCCCAGATGAACCCGCTGGAAACGGCCATGTGGCGCGCTGAGGCGGCCGACCCCCGGCTGCGGGTGAATGTCAGCCTGCTTGAGCTGCTGGACCCTGCCCCTGACTGGGACCGGCTGCTTGCCGCGCACGAGTGGGCATCGCGCATGGTGCCGCGGATGCGGCAGAGGGTGGTCGAGCCGGCGTTCTCGCTCGGGACGCCGACCTGGGCAGCAGTCGGCGACCTGGACCTGTCTGCGCACGTCCGTCGGGTCCGGCTGCCCGCGCCCGGCTCGCTGCGCCAGCTACTCGACGTTGTGCAGGAGTTCGCGGCCGCACCCTTCGACCGTGACCGGCCGCTGTGGCAAGCGCTGCTCGTGGAGGGCCTGCCCGGCGACCGGGCCGGGTACGCAGTCAAGAGCCATCACAGCGTCACCGACGGGCTCGGCGCGGTTCAGCTGATGATGCGGCTGCACAGCCGTACCGCGGAGCATGACCCGCACCGGCCCGAGCCGCCGGTCTCGGCGGCGGCCGAGGTATCCCGTACGGGGCTGCTCGCTGAACAGATGGCGGGCGCGGCCCGGGCCGCGCCCACGGCCGCGGTGCGCCAGGGTATGGGGATCCTGGGCGCGCTCCCCCGACCGTGGGAAGTTGCCTCGCGGACGGCCGGACGGGTAGTTGACGCCGCTCGCTGGGCGGGCCAGGCCGCGGCTGCCCCGTCAGGCTCGCCGTTGCTTGCCCGGCGTGGCGGCAACTGGCACTTCGACGTCATCGACGTGTCGCTGTCTGACCTCAAGGCCGGAGCGAAGGCGGCAGGCGGCTCACTCAACGACGGGCTGCTGGCCGCCGTGATCGGCGGGTTCCGCCGGTACCACGAAGGGCACGGTGCCCCGGTCGACCGGCTCACCGTCGGGTTCCCGATCAGCCTGCGCACCCAGGATGACCCGCAGGGCGGGAACCGCTTCACTGGCGCCAGGTTCGCCGCGCCCATGTCCGAGCGCGACCCGGCCGCCAGGGTCGCCGCCGTGCGGCAGTTCGTGCTGAACACCCGCGCCGCTGGCGCCGCCGCGGCCGGCGCGGTGCCAGCGGCACTGGCCCCGGCGCTGGGCTGGCTGCCCGCCCCGGTCATCGCCCTGGTGTCGGGCCGGCTGACCAGCACGAACGATGTCCAGGTTTCCAGCATCCCCGGGGTGCCTTACCCGGTCTATATCGCAGGCTCGCGGATCACCCACATGTACCCGTTCGGCCCGCTGCCCGGTTGTGCCGCGATGATCACCCTTATCTCACACGCCGGGGAGTGCTGTATCGGCATCAACACCGACACGTCAGCGATCGCCGATCCCGGCCGGCTTGCCGATGACCTCCGGGCAGGACTGGACGAAGTGGTGGCGCTCCGGGGCTGAGGTCCGCCAGGCACAAGGACTGACGCGGACCCGGTAGCTCACTTCCCTGCGTCTGACAAGGATGGTGGGCAAGTCATGGTGCAGTCTTCGAAGGAACCAGCTTCCGCGTTTCCCGACGGCGAAGATCGCCGCTCGCCGAAGTCTGGCGCGGATTCTGCTCAGCGGCTCGGAGTGCCGGTGCCGGTCTGGTGAGGATGGTGCAGATATCGTTCCCGGTGCAGTCGGCCGGGTTGGTGGCGGCGGCGCGTATGGCCAGGGCGCGCAGCGCGGCGCGGGTGGCGGTCAGTTCGGCAATTCGCCGCTGGATCTGGTCCAGGTGGGCGTGGATGAGCGGGATGACGTGCCCGCACGGCGGGCTACCTGTGTCGCGGATGGCAAGGATGCCGCGGATCTCTGCCAGCGTCAGCCCCGTGGCCCGTGCGTCGCTGATGAACCGAAGTCGGACGGCTGTTTCGGGTGGATAGTCGCGGTAGCCCGCGGAGGTGCGCGGCGGGGCGGGCAGCAGGCCCGCCTGCTCGTAGAAACGGATGGTGCTGGCCGTCAGCCCGGCCAGTGCGGCGAGTTCACCGATGCGCATGGCTTCAGGCTATGACTTGACCTTCCAGTTCACTAGAAGGTTTAGCGTCAGTAGTTGAAGGGTGAGATCGCGCCAGCCAGAGGCGATGAGGAGGCGCAGGGGTGGAACTGACGGTGCTTGCAGTGCCCGGCTGCCCGAACGCCGCGCTCTTGGATGAGCGACTGGCCGTCGTCGCCGCCGGGCTGCCGGATGTGACGGTCATCTGGCGGGTCATCGACGACGAGCAGCAGGCGGCAGCACTCGGCATGCACGGTTCGCCGACTCTGCTGATCGACATGGCCGATCCGTTCGCCGCGCCGGGCCAGCCAGCGGGACTGTCCTGCCGCCTGTATCCGCAGGCCGACGGCTCGCGCAGCGGCGCGCCGTCTGTCGAGTCGCTGCGTCGGGCGCTCGAAGACGGCAGGCGCTCGGCAAGCTCGCGACGGCCAGCCGGATCACGCCGCACGCAGGCCGACCTGCCTGGCAGTCAGGCAGAATGCTGGTTACGTCCGTCGCTTCCCGATATACCGCACGCCGAAGCACTCGGGCACGAAGCTGATCACAACAATGATCAGCAGCGCATTTGCGTATGAATTCCAGCTGAATGAAGTGACGCCGGCTATATTTAGCACGCCGATCAGGCTCAGCAGGGGGAGCAGGATGGCGTCGATAGTGCAGTGCGTCCAGCCGCAGCGGCGTGCATTAACATAACACCCTGCGCCGATCCATGCGGTTCCGATTGTCAACAACGGTCCGGCAACAGCGGCTGAGAGCACATGTGCATGCCACGCGGCAAGCGCGAAGAATATCAGTCCGGCAGGCGCGCACCATATCCACAGGAATGCTAGCGATCGCACTAGGTCCTGTTGCTGGCGGCTTGGGGAAA
>DATNIU010000139.1:0-9429 GCA_035604275.1 Streptosporangiaceae bacterium
CGAACCGCGCCCCGCCCTGCCGCCGACCCCCGTCAGCGCCAGCCGCAGAACACCAGCACACCTGGCGCGGCAGCCCCTGGCTGCCGATGACCAGGCGGCCCCTGCCCGGTCAGGTCACACTCAGCTCTGCTTGGTCTCCCAGAATATCGTCGCGATCTCGTCGATCCTCGCGAGCAGCGAGTCGGCCTTGGCCACGTCGGTGCTGCCCTTGGTGCCGCCAGCGCCAGCCAGCTTGGTGGCATCGTTGAACAGCTGGTGCAGCTGCGGGTACTTCTCGAAGTGCGGCGGCTTGAAGTAGTCCGTCCACAGCACCCAGAGGTGGTGCTTGACCAGATCGGACCGCTCCTCCTTGATCTGCAGTGCCCTGGCGCGGAATTCCGGATCGGTATTCTGCTGGTACTTCTCGCAGATCGCCTTCACCGACTCGGCCTCGATCCTGGCCTGAGCCGGGTCGTAGACGCCACACGGCAGGTCACAGTGCGCGAACGCGGTGACCTTCGGCGCGAGGGCACGTGCGAGCAGCCTCATGATGTCCTTCTCTCCTGTCGGATCATTGGGTAACGGAATCTGACAGTACAGCGTGACGCCGATCGGCGGTCAGGAGGGATGCGTGCGCCGTGTTAGACGGGGGGACGACCCCCCTGCACCCCCCCGCTGGCCGATATGGCGGGTCGCGGTCGCGGAAAGGTCGATGGAGCCGGCCCTGAGGCCCGGGGACTGGCTGCTGGTCTGGCGCGGCGTCCGGGCCGGCCCGGCCCGGTCCCGGCGATCGGCACGAGCGGGCCAGGTGAGCGGTCGCCGGCCGGGCGCTCCGCGCGGCAGGCCGGTGCCGGTCAGGCCCGGTCAGCTGGTCATCGCCCGGCATCCGGGCCGGCCGGACCTGCTGCTGGTCAAGCGCGCCGCCCGGCGTGATCCGGCCGGCTGGTGGCTGACGTCGGACAACACCGGCGTCGGCGAGGTGGACAGCCGGAGCTTCGGCGCGGTGCCGCCGGAGCTTATCGAAGGTCGCGTTCTGATCCGCTACTGGCCGCGCGGGCGGCGGTAAGCGCAAGCTGGCCCTGCCCCGGGATCGGGGCAGGGCCAGCTCCTGACTCGCTACGGGCGAACTGCTGTCAGCTCAGGTGCCGTGCGCCGCGGTCGGGTCGGGAACCGCCTGGCGGTTGACCAGCGCCAGCATCTCCTCCCTGGGCAGCCGGGTGGCCATCGCCCAGTAGTAGATGGCGAGGCTGAATAGGGCGACTACCCCCATGTCCCACCAGAAGTGGATGTGACCGGTGTTGAGCGGAGGTAGCACAGCACCGCCGCTGAACTGGCCCTGCCAGGAGATGATGCCCATGCCGATCAGGTAGAACGGCAGCCAGATCCCGGACTTCCACTCAAGCGGCGGGCGCTGGCTGTCGAACGCCATGAAGGCGCCGATCAGGACGTAGCCGATCACGATGCAGATGCCGAGCTTCCAGATCGTCTCGAAGCCCGACCAGTAGATGATCAGGTTCGCGATGATGAACGCGATCGGACCGAGCACTACCGCCCCTGGCATCTTGTACGGCCGGTGGGTGTCGGGGATCTGCCGCCGGAACGCGCCCATGGCCAGCGGCGCTCCCGCGTACATCAGCACCGAGGCCCCGGTGACCAGGCTGACCAGGGAGTGCCAGCTCGGGAACGGCAGCAGGAAGACCAGCCCGAACAGGAACGCGAGGATCAGGCTGATCCAGGGGACGCCCCGCTCGTCGACGCGGTGGAAGATCTGCGGGTAGTAGCGGTTTCGGGCCAGGCCATAGCCGACCCGCGAGGTGGATGTCACGTAGATCAGCCCGGTGCCGAACGGCGAGATGAACGCGTCGATCCGCAGGATGGTCGCGAGCCAGCCCAGAGAGATCACTCCGGCCAGGCCGGCGAACGGTCCGGCCACGATGTTGGAGACCGCGGTAGCGCAGTGGCCAGGCGGGGGCGGGCAGACGATGCCGGCGAAGCCGCCATGCGCCAGCAGCTCCGGCTTCATCGCGCCGATGAACACGACCTGGAGCAGGACGTAGATCGCGGTGCCGAGCAGGATTGCTGCGATGATCGCCCGCGGCAGGTTCCGCTGCGGGTTCTTGATCTCGCCGGCTAGCTGGTCGGCCTGCTCGAAGCCGAGGTAGGCGAACACGATGCCCGCGCTGGGAATGGCGGCGAAGATGTCCTTCCAGGTGACTCCCTTGGGGATGAAGCCGCCGCCAGCGCTGAAGTTGTGCGGGTGGAACTTGAACAGCAAGATGATGATCGTGAAGATCGGTATCGCGACCTTCCACCAGGTGATGCCGGCGTTGACCTTGGAGAACATGCGCATGGCCAGGAAGTTGATCACGGTGAAGACGGCCATCAGGACGATCGTCATCACGAAGCCGACTCCGGTGACGTTGCCGGAGCCGTTGTTCGCCGCGGGGTTGTAGAGGCCGTGCCAGTAGTACGATCCGTACTGCATCACCGCGTAGCACTCGATCGGCGCCACCGTGACCGCCTGGAGCCAGGAGAAGAAGCCGAACGAGATGCCGGCCACGCTGCCGAAGGCGAAGTGCGGGAATCTCGCCGTGCCGCCAGAGACCGGGTACAGACCGCCCAGCTCGGCATGGACGAGGGCCAGGATGATGACCGCGATGCCGGCGATGATCCAGCAAATCAGGGCAGCCGATCCTACGGCTACCGCGGCGAAGTACGAGCCGAACAGCCAGCCTGATCCGATGATCGAGGTCTCCGACGACCAGATGGCGCCGATCAGCCCCATCTCTCGCTTGAGGCCGACATCTACCGGGCTGGTCGGGGCTACCGACTCAGTTGTCATGCTTGAACCTTCTTTCCGGGTTCACTAACAAGATGCTAACGCCCGTGAGTAGGCCTCATGGTAATGATCATTTGCGGGCATGAGAAGCAGCCAGAAGGTGTCGGTTCGGTAACGCAAGTGGCGTCTCGCGAGCAAAGACACGCTCTGAGGACTAGCTGGCCGCCGGTTCGGCTGATTCAGCAGGTTCCGGGGTGACAGCGGCGTGCTGGCGGCCGAGGGAGGTCACGTTTCCCCTCGCCGGTGAATGCCCGGAGCAGTAACGGCGGGACTTATTGCTGCTCCCGTCAATGAAGACCCGGTCGCAGGACGCGATCGCGCAGATGCCGAGCCGCTCCGTGCCGAGCCTGGTGACCAGCAGGGCCAGGCTGGCGACGGCCGCCGCCGCGTACCTGTCGGTGACTGACCCCGACTCGTTCAGGTGCAGATGCCAGCCCTCGCCGCCATGGCTGACGATCACGGGCTGCACCGGGTGGATCATCATGAGGCCGTTCAGCCGGTCGACGGCGGCCTCCCCCGCGTCCGCCACCGCCAGCTTGAAGATGGCGGTCAGCTCCTCCCTGAGCAGCTTGAGCCGGTCCAGATCGTGCTGCGTGACCGGGACAGCAAGGAACGGACGGTCCGCTACGAAGTCGCGGAACGCCTGATGGGTGCGCAGCGGGTCGGCATCGACCTCGCAGGCGGCCGAATTGACCAGGCGCACCGCTAGCTCGGCAAAGGACGCCAGATTCACTCCGGTCCTTACTGGCGGGCATGTCAGATAGCCCTACCCTAGCGCCGAGTATCGCACAGCCGGTGACCCATGGAAGTACCTTCTGGGCAGGCTTGCACGCGGATCGACCGATCCGGGCAATGACTGGCCTGGCGCAGGCGACCGGCGCGCGGGAGTTCGTTATGCCAAAATCGCGACCGGCCCTGATCGGCACCGTCGTGAGCAGGGCGGCTAGGGTCCTGCTCATGTTCGCAGTCACCGCAGCCCGTTTCGACTCCCACGACCCGCTGGCCGCCCTCGAACTTGGCGAGCGTCCCGAGCCGGTACCGCCGGACGGCTGGACCACGATCACCGTCAGGGCCGCGTCCCTGAATCACCACGACGTCTGGACGCTGCGCGGGGTGGGGATATCCGCCGACCGGCTCCCGATGATCCTCGGCTGCGACGCGGCCGGAGTGGACGCTGACGGCAATGAGGTCGTGGTGCACGCGGTGGTCGGCGATCCGGCCGCGGCGGGGGTCGCCGACGAGACGCTCGACCCCGGCCGGTCGCTGCTCTCCGAGCGACACCAGGGCACGTTCGCGCGGCGGCTCGCGGTGCCCAGGCGGAACCTCGTGCGCAAGCCAGCGGCGCTCTCCTTCGAGCAGGCGGCCTGCCTGCCGACGGCGTACCTGACCGCGTACCGGATGCTGTTCGGCAGGGCGGCGCTCGAGCCTGGCAGCACGATCCTGGTGCAGGGCGCAGGCGGTGGCGTGGCGACCGCGCTGGTCCTGCTCGGTCGCGCCGCGGGCCACCGGATCTGGGTGACCAGCCGGGATGAGGCCAAGCGCGAGCGGGCGCGCGAGCTCGGCGCCGATCAGGCATTCCCGGCCGGGGCCAGGCTGCCCGAGCGAGTGGACGCGGTGATGGAGACCGTCGGCGAGGCGACCTGGTCGCACTCGCTGCGGGCGCTGCGGCCCGGCGGGAAGATCGTGATCTCGGGCGCGACCAGCGGGTCGATGCCGCCGGCCGACCTGAGCAGGGTCTTCTTCCTTCAGCTGTCCGTGATCGGCTCGACCATGGGCAGCCGGGATCAGCTCGGGCGGCTGCTGCGGTTCTGCGAGCAGACCGGTGTCCGGCCGCTGATCGACCGCACGCTGCCGATCGAGCAGGCACGGGACGGGTTCGCCGCGATGATCGCCGGCGAGCTGTTCGGCAAGGTTGTGTTCACGCTCTAGGCGGGGAGTCCTCCGGCGCCTGGTCGTCACCCTCGGAATGACCTGTCGCGGTCTGGCCTGCCGCACCGAAGACCTCGGTCCTGATCCTGGTCAGGGCGTCGGTCAGGATGCCGCGCAGAGTCCGGAGGCCGGTCTCGTCCAGGCTGGAGCGCGCCCGGAGGGCGGCGGACTGGATCTCCCTGGCGAGGTCGGTCGCGAGCCGTTCCAGATCGACCCACGAGGTGGATGGCCGGGTGCCCTGGCCCGGATGCGAGCCAGGGGCTGGGGCAGCGCCGGGGCCTGGGCCTGGCTGGGGGCCTGGGCCTGGCTGGGGAGCTGGGCCGGTAAATGAACTGGCGCCCGCCCACGAGCCGGGGGTCGGCCACGGGCCCCCAGGCCAGGGGCCGCGACCGGAGCCCGGGTGCTGCACGCCGGCGTTCCTGGTGGCCCGGCCGAGGTCCTCGCGCAGGCTGCGGACGGTGTCGCGGACGTCGCGGCCGATCTCCATCGCGATGCCGCGTGCCGACGCGGACAGCTCGTCTTCGAGATCGCTCAGGTCCTCGATCCGGCTCCTGAGCTCCTGACGGCCCTTGTCGGTGATCCGGTAGACCTTCTTGCCATCGGCCTCGTCGCGGGTGACCAGGCCCTCTGCCTCGAGCCTGGCCAGCCGGGGATAGATCGTCCCTGGCGATGGTGAGTAGACGCCGAGAAACCGGTCCTGTAGCAGCCGGATTACCTCGTAGCCGTGCCGCGGGGCCTCATCGAGCAGCTTGAGCAGATACAGCCGCAGCCTGCCGTGCCGGAACACCGGAGTCACCGATCATCACCCTCTCGATACATACGATATATCGTGTCGGGCGATGCGGCCCTGGCAGGAGCGGACATGTTCGCCGCCGACCGGCGTTCCGGCTGGCCCGTCCCGGCGCGACGGGCGGCCGCGGCACGGTTCAGGGCCGGTTCAGCCGAGATCGGGCTCGTCGTCAAGCCGGGCCAGCCAGGTGGCCAGACGCTCGATCGGGGTCTCGTACTCGGGATGGACGTCCACGAACTCGGTCAGCCGCCCGGCCAGCCAGGCGAAGGTCATCTCCTCCTCGCCGCGCCGCTCGGCGAGTTCCTCGATGCCGCGGTCGGTGAAGTACATCTCCGGTCGCCTAACCCAGCGCCGCGGCGACCAGGGCAGCGTGCTCGGCCGCGTGCGCCTTCGCCGATCCGGATGCGGGCGCCGAGCTGGCCGGGAGCGACACCACGCCGATCCTCCGGCTGAGCAGGCCTGGCAGGTTCAGGGCGATGAACGGCCAGCCGCCCATGTTGGCCGGTTCCTCCTGGACCCAGCAGAGATCCTCGGCGTGCGGGTAGTCGGCAAGCGCGGCCGCGATCTCCTGCGTCGGCAGCGGGTAGAGCCGCTCGAGCCGGATGAGGGCCACGTCGGCGCGCTGCTGCGCTCGCCGCTTCTCGGCCAGGTCGTAGTAGATCTTGCCGGAGCAGAGCAGCACCCGGCGCACCGCCGCCGGGTCGGCGCCGGCCGGGGTGCCTGGTGCTACCTCCGGGTCGGGGAGCACCGGCCGGAACGTGCCGGAGGTGAACTCGGCGACCGCGGAGACGGCCGTCTTGAGCCGCAGCATCGACTTGGGCGTGAACACGATCAGCGGCTTGACCCGCTCGGACAGCACCTGCCAGCGCAGCAGGTGGAAGTAGCTGGCCGGGGTGCTCGGCATCGCCACCGTCATGTTGTCCTGCGCGCACAGCGACAGGAAGCGCTCTACCCGAGCCGACGAGTGATCGGGACCCTGGCCCTCGTAACCGTGCGGCAGCAGCAGCACCACGTCGGAACGCTGGCCCCACTTCTGCTCGCCGGCCGCGATGAACTCGTCCAGGATCGTCTGCGCTCCGTTGACGAAGTCGCCGAACTGAGCCTCCCAGCAGACCAGCGCGTCTGGCCTGGCCACCGAGTAGCCGTACTCGAACCCAACCGCGGCGAACTCGGACAGCAGCGAGTCGTACACGTGGAACTTGGCCGTGCCGTTGTTGAACTGCCGCAGCGGGGTGTACTCAGCGCCGGTATGCCGGTCCATCAGGGTGGCATGCCGCTGGCCGAAGGTGCCGCGCCGGCTGTCCTGGCCGACCAGCCGGACGGCGCTGCCGTCGATCAGCGTCGACCCGAACGCCAGCAGCTCCCCGGTCGCCCAGTCGATCTGGTCCTGCTCCGCCATCGTGGCGCGCCTGGCCAGCTGGGGCTGCAGCCGGGGGTGCGGGGTGAAGCCGGGCGGCAGGTTCAGCTGGGTGTCGATGATCCGCTTGACCGTCTCGGCGGTGATCGCGGTCGGGATGATGGTGTGATCGATCGGGGTCGGCTCTTGCGGCGGCTGCCTGACCACCGCACCCGGCCCGGCTGGCCGCCCGGCCGCCTCGCGGGTCTCGGTGAAGGCGCGCTCAAGCTCCTGCTGGTAGTCGCGCAGCGCGTGCTCGGCCTCGTCGAGGGTGATATGTCCGCGGCCGATCAGCGACTCTGTGTAGAGCTTGCGGGTCGACCGCTTGGCGTCGATCAGGTCGTACATCAGCGGCTGGGTGAACGAGGGGTTGTCGGCCTCGTTGTGCCCGCGACGGCGGTAGCAGACCATGTCGATGACGACGTCCTTGCCGAACGCCTCCCGGTACGCGAAGGCCAGCCTGCCCACCCGGACGACGGCCTCGGGATCGTCGCCGTTTACGTGGAAGATCGGCGCCTGGATGGTCCTGGCGACGTCGGTGCTGTACACGCTTGACCGGGAGTACTTCGGGTCCGTGGTGAAGCCGACCTGGTTGTTCACCACGATGTGCACGGTCCCGCCGGTCCGGTAGCCGCGAAGCTGGGACAGCTCGAGCGTCTCCGCGACCACGCCCTGGCCAGCGAAAGCGGCGTCGCCATGGATCAGGATCGGCAGCACGGTGTAGCCGGGTTCGCCCATGTCGAGCAGGTCCTGCTTGGCCCTGACCACGCCCTCGAGCACCGGGTTGACCGCCTCGAGATGGCTGGGGTTGGCCACCAGGGTGACCGGGATCGCGGAGCCGTCCGCCGCGGTGTAGCTGCCCTCGGCGCCGAGGTGGTACTTGACGTCACCCGAGCCGTGCATGCTGCCGGGGTCCAGGTAGCCCTCGAACTCGTTGAATATCTGCGCGTATGACTTGCCCACGATGTTCGCGAGCACGTTCAGCCTGCCGCGGTGTGCCATCCCGATGACCGCCTCGTGCAGCCGGCCCCTGGCCGCCTCGGTCAGCACCGCGTCGAGCAGCGGAATCAGCGATTCCGCGCCCTCCAGCGAGAATCTCCGCTGCCCGACGAACTTGGTCTGCAGGAACATCTCGAACGCCTCGGCGACGTTCAGCCGCGACAGCACGCGCATCTGCTCGTCGTGATCGGCGTCGCGGTGCGGCCGTTCCAACCGGTCCTGCAGCCAGGCGCGCTCGGCCGGATTCTGGATGTGCATGTACTCGAGCCCGACGGTGCGGCAGTAGGAGTCCCGCAGCACGCCGAGGATCTCCCGCAGCAGCATCCGCGGCTTGCCGCCGAAGCCTCCGGTGGCGAACTCGCGCTCCAGATCCCACAGGGTCAGGTCATGCTGATTGATGTCCAGGTCGGGGTGCTTGCGCTGCTTGTACTCCAGCGGGTCGGTGTCGGCCATCAGGTGGCCGCGGACCCGGTACGCGTGGATCAGCTCATGGACGCGGGCGGCCTTGCTGATGTCGTCCTGGTGACCGGCGGGGATGTCGCGCACCCAGCGGACTGGCTCGTACGGGATCCGCATGGAGGCGAATACCTGGTCGTAGAAGCCGTCCTCGCCGAGCAGCAGGCCGCGGATGATCCGCAGGAATTCGCCCGACTGGGCGCCCTGGATGATCCGGTGGTCGTAGGTCGAGGTGAGGGTGACCGTCTGGCTGACCGCCAGCCTGGCGATGGTCTGCGCCGACGCCCCCTGGTAGGCGGCCGGGAACTCCATCGCGCCGACGCCGATGATGCATCCCTGCCCGGGCATCAGCCTGGGGACCGAATGCATGGTGCCGATGGTTCCCGGGTTCGTCAGGCTGATCGTGGTGCCGGCGAAGTCCTCGACGGCGAGCTTGCCCGATCTGGCCTTGCGGACGATCTCCTCGTACGCCATCCAGAACTGCCGGAAGTCCATCTGCTCGGCTGCCTTGATATTCGGCACGAGCAGCTGGCGGGTTCCGTCCGCCTTGGAGATGTCGATCGCCAGGCCCAGGTTCACGTGCTCGGGCGCGACAAGCACGGGCTTGCCGTCGACCTCGGCATAGGAGTCGTTCAGCTCCGGGGCGACCGCGAGTGCCTTGACCACGGCGTAGCCGATCAGGTGGGTGAAGGATACCTTGCCGCCCCGGCCGCGGGTCAGATGATTGTTGATCACGATCCGGTTGTCGGCCAGCAGCTTCGCCGGGATGGAGCGGACCGATGTCGCGGTCGGCACGCCGAGGCTGGCCACCATGTTGGCCACGGTGCGGGCGGCCGCGCCGCGCAGCCTCGTCTGCGTTAGGTCCGTCTCGGCTGCCTGCATCGCCGGAGCCGGCTGACGATCCTGGGCGGCCGGAACGCCGGCGCGCTGCGCTGCGGTCGCCGCCGGCCCGGCCACCGCTGCCTGGCCTCGCGGTGGGGCTGCCTGACCTGGCGGTGGGGCTGCCTGGCCTGGCGGTGGTGCCGCCTGGCCTTGCGGCGG
>DATNIU010000140.1:0-26263 GCA_035604275.1 Streptosporangiaceae bacterium
GCCGGGCAGGAAGCGACAGCCGCCCGACAGCTCGACTCGCTGCCCGGTCACGGTGCGGCCTGCGCGAGCCGGTGCGCAGCCTGCTCGTACTCGGCGATCAGGTCGACGTCCCGGCCATGGTCGTCGCACCGGCCGGGCTGAGTGGCAGCGCACCGTGCGGACACTAGCGTGTCTGGCGGGACACGCAGGGACACGGAATCCCTGGCCAGCGCGGAGTTTAGGCAAATTGGGCTCTACGCACATGGGATAGCTGGCCACGGCTCACAGGCCAGCGTCTGCCTTGACCTGCTCCCACGGGACCACTGGCTCGCCCGCCTCGATGCTCTCTCGGGCCGCGCGCGCGGCGGCTGCATCGGCGAAGTCCTCAAGCAGGTCCGATAGCTCCTCGGGCGAGAACCGTTCCAGCTCGGCAGCAAGCTCTGCCGGCACGATCGCGGCGAGACGCTGGCCGCCCTCGGTGATGTGGATTACCCGGCCGCGAGCAGCCTCATGCACGGCGTTGGACGCGGCAGGCACATCTTCGAGCGGCAGCTCGCTCATCGTGATCGTCTCCCTGGAGGTCGGCAAGCAACCTGCTAGTTAGGGTACCTGTACCCGGCTAGCCGGACACCTTTCCGCGTGACGGCTGATCAGATCTTGATGTGTCGCACGCCGCGGCGCCGGAAGGGCCTACCGCGCTAGACCGCTGCGCGCCTTAGCCTTGCCAGTGCTCGGCCAGCGAAAAAAAGAATTCAGTGGCGCCGCCGGTGTAATACGACCCGACCGCGGTGCAGCTGATGGCCGAGTCGCAGGAAACCCCGTACAGTCCAATGGCAGGCTCGGCCGGGTTGGGCGTGGCCTGGATTCTCCAACTCCTGCCGTTCCAGCGCTCGGCCAGGGCGATAGGGTTGCCTGAGACCTTATCGATACCTACCCCGGTCGCAGTGCAACTGGTGACCGAGACGCAGGAGACGCTGGCGAAATAAGAGCCCGTCGAAGGTTGGATGGGCGTGGCCTGGATCGTCCACTTTCTGCCGTTCCAGCGTTCGGCCAGCGTTCCGCTGCCAGTGCTCCCGACCGCGGTGCATCGGGTGGCCGAGGCGCAGGAGACGCCGGTCAGCCCCGAGCTGCTTGACGGGCTGCGGGTGGCCTGGATCGTCCACTTTCTGCCGTTCCAATGCTCGGCTAGCGTTCCGCCGCCGTAGGTGTATCCAACCGCCGTGCATCTGGTGGCGGAGGCGCAGGAGACGCCGGTCAGTGTCGAGAACCTGGACGGGCTGGGCGTGGCCTGGACCTTCCATTTGCTGCCGTTCCAGTGCTCGGCCAGCGTTCCGCCTTGAGGCCCGTGGGCGCGCCCGTGCCCGTAGACGTAGAAGTACGATCCGACCGAGGTGCAGCTGCTAGCCGAGGCGCAGGAGACCCCGGTCAGCTGGATGCTCGCGATACCCCAGTATGAGCTGGAAATGACCGGCGTGGGCTGGATCGTCCACCCCTTGCCAGCCCTCGGCGGCGGTTGAAGGTTCCGCTGCACCGCGGGCTGAGCTGGTCCAGTCCTCAGGCTGGCGCTCGACGCCGCCGGGGCCAGGACCAGGGCACCTGCGGCGAGTCCTGCTGACGCCGTCGCGACCAGCGCGAAGTTGATCTTGCGCATCGTCTCTCCTCTGAGATCGGGTCAGGCCATGATTCATCCTGCGGCCCGCACGCGCGGTAGCGACAAAGGTCCGTAGATACCGGAAAGAGGTCGTCCCCGGATACCGGGAAAGGGCCTTTGTCACAATCGCACCCAGTCCAGTGCAGGCCGATCGGCCAGCAGGAGAGGCCATGGTCACGTCCTGACCTGGCCAAGGTCCTCTCCGGCGGCACTAACGACAAGGCCCGCTCGAAGCTGGATCAGGAGGTGATCTCGACCTGCGACGCCTGAGCGCTCTCGTAGATACGGAGGCCGTCTATCGGGCCGAGTGCGAAGTATCTGGTCCAGATGGCCCAGATCTCCTGCCACCACCCCGACCGGCCCTCCAGTTCGGCAACGGGCAGGCCGACCTGCCGCGCTTCTGCGCATCCAATTACGGCCGAGTGCATGTGGGTCTTGGTGATGAGCCGGTCCTTGACCTTCTGTAGCCGCGTGTTCACCTCAGGTCCGCTTAGATCGGTATTGCTGCTTATTGCTTGCTTGGCGATCTCGCCGGTTCGGTCCAGCGCTGATTTCGCGAACTCGTACAAGGTGGCGTCGACATTGCCCATACCGAGGAGTGCCGCGTGCAGCGGGTAGGAGTCGGGCCGCTCAGAGACGTCTTTCAGCGCGCGGTCCACGGCGCGCATGATTTCCTTGGCGCTGACGTAGCCGTGCCCTGGCACAAAGACCTGCGGGTCTATCGGTCCGAGGTCTGATGCCGGTCCCATGACGACCTCGTGCGCGCCGAGCGCGAAAATCGTGGCTGCGCTCTTCGCGATGTCGGGAACTACGACGACGAACCGCTGCGACGCAGCCTGGGCCATTCGGGCAAGCCGCACGGCGACTTCTCCGTCGCCACCGGGCGAGCGCAGCAGAACGTGCAGGTCGAGTCCGGGATCCGCGCCGTGGACAAGTTCGGCGAACAGGGTCGCGCAATCGGGGTCGATCTGGTCGATCATCACGACAAGGCGGCAGTCGTGCTCGGCCTGATAGGCCTTGATCAGTTCCTGCCGCAGGTAGCGCGACTCATGCTGGGCACGCCAGAGGGGCGTGTACCGGAGGTCTACCTCGCCGCTGTCCGTCGCCGAAAGGTGCGCGGTATGGTCGCTGCCTTGCGGCTCCGAGCGACCGTCTCGCGGCTTTGCGTCTCGGCTAGCTTCTGCCCCATCTTCCAGGCTTTTAGCGCTACTTTCCGACGCTCCTCCCAATCCCTCTCGTCCCGATCGCCGTCGGGCGTCGGGATGGGGTTTACCGGCTCCTGCTCCGGGACGGGGCTCACTGGATCTTCCGTCATTTGCCCGCTCCTCAGCCGGCTGCGTCGCCATAGATACGTACCCTCATCGGATCTTGATCGAACAGTCAGTCATGCTCTGCAGCTTCGCACAGGCCACCGACGATGCCGGGTCGCATACGACCGTGCCCGCAGCGGGGCAACGTGCGTGTGGCCGGGAGACTGTATCAGCCACCGGCCTGGCGCGGAGACCTGTAGGACGAACGCGGAGCAGATCCGGCGTGAGGCCAGCGCAACATCCTCAAGATAAGCTATCCGCACTTGGGAATAGGTCCCAAGGTAGTAATTTGCGTGATATCGGGATCATGGCGTGATGGCGCTCCCGTACCCGCCAGGCGCCGGTACCGACAACGCACCGGAGGCTCAACATTCCACGTCTCATCTTGTGGAACATCGACCTCACCCTGATGGACGTGGCCAGGGTCTCGCGCGATGCCTACGCCGAGGCCTTCCGCCGGGTCACCGGCCGCCCGCTGGTCGCGCTGCCGCAGCTGGCGGGCGCCAGCGATTCGGAGATCTTCTTCGAGGCACTGGCGCTCAACGCGGCACTGCCCGGCGTCGGCCAGCCGGACTCCGACGTCCTGCTCGACCGCTACTGCACGGAGCTAGCGTACGCATTCCGTGACAGGCGCGAACTGCTGGCCAGTCAGGGCCGGATGCTGCCCGGGGCACAGGAGGCTCTGGACGCCGTCTCGCGGCTGCCCGGCGTGATCCAGACTGTTCTGACCGGCACGATCAGGCAGAACGCGGCAGAAAAATTGCGCGCCTTTGATCTGGCCGGCTACGTCGACCTTGACATCGGCGGATTCGGATCCGACGTGTACCCCAAGGGCACCCAGATCCTGCGGTCGCTGGCTATGGCGGCTGAGAAGTACCGGGTCACGCTGTCAGCCGAGGACTCCGTGTACGTGGCCGACTCCACCAGGGACGTCGCCGCGGCCAGGGTGGTCGGAGCGCGCTGCATCGGCGTCGCAACCGGCCGGTCGACCGCCAGTGAGCTGCGTGACTCCGGCGCTAGCGAAGTGCTCGACGATCTGGCCCGCACGTCGCGCTTGATCGCGGCGATCGGCCCGTGAGCGGCGTCGCGCTGACCGTCTATGGCGTGGCGGCGCTGACCTTCATGATGTCGATGTACGCGCTCGAAGGCCGGCACCCGCGTTTCGTGCTCGCCTTCGCGGTCGGCTGCGCGCTGGCCAGCAGTTACGGCTTCGCCTCGGGCGCCTGGCCGTTCGGTGTCGTCGAGGCCATCTGGTCGCTGGTGGCGCTGCGGCGGTATCAGCGGGACGACCGGCGGACTGGCCCGGACCGCTGACCCGGACCGCTGACCCGGACCGCTGGCCCGGACCGCTGACCCGGACCGCTGGCCCGGCGCGACAGCCCAGAGAGCCGGGCGGGCTCCGCCGGCCTGGCGGAGGAGTTCAGACTGGTATAAACGGTCCGGTTCGCGGCTCGCGGCGCGGTGCTCGCTGCGGGAGCGCTATGGGGGGACGGAACGGTGCGATGAGTCACACGTTGCGGCTGGGTGACGAGCCGGGCATTCAGGTGGGTGACGTGCGTTGCGGCCACGGGCTGGACGTCCCATGCTGATGCCTATGCCCACTGATTCGTCGGCCGCCGGGTCAGCCGAGCAGCCAGAGTTCCCGGCCGGGCGCGGCTACGGCACCACCTTGTCGGAGCCAAGCCGCGCGGTGATCGACCGGGCCAGGATCACCGACTTCGCACGCTGGCTGTCGGCACACCGCGGCATCCAGGCCGACGGCGACTACCAGCGGCTATGGCAGTGGTCGGTCACGCAGACGGCCGAGTTCTGGTCGTCGGTCTGGGACTACTTCGACGTGCTCGGCAGTCGCGGCACCGGGCCCGTGCTGGCCGGCGGCCCGATGCCGGAAGTCAGATGGTTCGGCGGCAGCACGCTGAACTACGCGCGGAACGCCCTGCGCGCGGCCGTGACCGATCCGGACCGGATCGCGGTGATCTGCCGGTCCGAGGCAGCCGGATCCGGAACTCTGACCTACGGCCAGCTCGATCAGCAGGTCGCGACCGTCCGGGCCGCCCTGCTCAGGCTCGGCGTGCGGCGCGGCGACCGGGTCGCCGCCTACCTGCCCAACTCGCCGCAGGCGCTGATCGGCCTGCTCGCGACGGCCAGCCTGGGCGCCATCTGGACGTCCTGCTCGCCGGACTTCGGCGCGCCGGCTGTCATCGACCGGTTCGCGCAGGTCACGCCGAAGGTGCTAATCGCCGTGGACGGATACGTCTACGGCGGCAAGGTCTTCGACCGGCGGCCGGAGGTCGCGGCGATCGCTGCGGCGCTGCCCGGACTGCGGTCAGTGATCATGATCGACTACATCGGCGCGACGGGCCGGCCGCCAGCGCTGCCGGTGCCGACCACGGACTGGGCAAGCCTCGGCGGCCTGTGGCCGGTCGGCTCGGCCGGAGCCGGCGACCTGCGGCCGGTCGGCTCGGCCGGAGCCGGCGGGCGGCTGCGGACCGAGTTCGACGAGGTGCCGTTCGAGCACCCGCTCTGGGTCGTGTACTCCTCCGGAACCACCGGCCTGCCCAAGCCGATCGTGCACGGCCACGGCGGCATCGTGCTCGAGCATCTCAAGGCGCTCTGCCTGCACCAGGACATCGGCCCGCGGGACGTCTTCTTCTGGTACACGACGACCGGCTGGATGATGTGGAACTACCTGGCGGGAGGGCTGCTGGCCGGCGCCACGATCGTGACCTACGACGGCAGCGCGGTCCACCCGGGCACCGACGCGCTGTGGCGGCTGGCCGCCGAAACTGGCGTCAGCTACTTCGGCAGCGGGGCGCCCTACCTGGTGACCTGCATGAAGGCTGGCCTGCGGCCGGCCAGCGAGGTTGACCTGTCCAGGTTGCGCGGGGTTGGCTCGACCGGCTCACCGCTGCCGCCGGAGGCCTTCGACTGGGTCTACGCGGCGGTGGCTGCGCACGGACCCGAATCCGGGCGGGCGGCGGAACGCGATCTGGTGCTCGGCTCATTCTCCGGCGGAACCGATCTGTGCACCGGGTTCGTGGGCCCATGCCCGCTGCTGCCGGTCCGGAGCGGAATCATCGCCGGTGCCTGTCTCGGCGCCAGGGTCGAGGCGTTCGACGCCGACGGCAAGCCGGTGATCGGCGAGGTGGGGGAGCTGGTGCTGACCGCGCCGATGCCGTCGATGCCGGTCGGGTTCTGGGGGGACGACACCGGCGAGCGGTACGCGGCCAGCTACTTCGCCACCTACCCGGGCGTCTGGCGGCATGGCGACTGGATCATGATCCTGCCCGACGGCGGCTGCGTCATCTACGGCCGGTCGGACGCCACGCTGAACCGCGGCGGCGTGCGGATGGGGACCAGCGAGTTCTACCGGATCGTCGAGGACCTTCCCGAGGTGACCGACAGCCTGGTGGTCGACACCGGCAGGCTCGGCACCGAGGGGCGGCTTGTGCTCTACCTGGTCCTGGCGCCAGGGGTGTCGCTCGACGACGAGCTCAGGGGCAGAATCCGGGCCTTGCTGCGCTCCGCGCTGTCGCCGCGCCACGTGCCCGACGAGATGTACCAGGTGCCCGGCGTGCCCAGGACCTTGTCGGGAAAGAAGCTCGAGGTCCCGGTGCGCAAGATCCTTACCGGTACCCCGGTCAGCCAGGCCGCCGACCGCGATTCGCTGGCCAACCCCGACGTGCTGGCCTATTTCGCACCAGGTGCGGTCACCGCCGATGACAGCACGGGGGACGGGGCGTAATGGCGGACAGGCCGGCCGTGAACCCCGAGGCGACGAGCGGCCGGGCCGCGAACGGCGAAGCCGTCCGGCCGGACACCGGGCGCAACTTCGGCGAGGAGGGCGGCCGGCTCACCTACGGCACCTACCTGCGGCTGGCTGAGCTGCTTGACCAGCAGCTGCCGCTGGTCGACCCGCCGGCTCACGACGAGCTGCTCTTCATCACAGTTCACCAGGTCTACGAGCTGTGGTTCAAGCAGCTGCTGCACGAGCTGGCGGCGGCCCGTGACGCGATGGACGCCGACGAGATCAGGCTGGCCAGGCACCTGCTGCGGCGCGCGCACGTGATCGAGCGGCTGCTGGTCAGCCAGATCGACGTGATCGAGACCATGACCCCGCAGGACTTTCTGGAGTTCAGGTCTGTCCTGGCGCCGGCCAGCGGGCTTCAGTCGGTGCAGTTCAGGGAGCTTGAGTTCCTGTCCGGGGCCAAGGACAGGCGGTTCGTGTCCAGATTCCGGGCGCTGACCCGGGCGGAGCGGGACCGGCTGGCCAGGCGGCTCGCCGAGCCATCGCTGTGGGACTCCTATCTCAGCCTGCTCAGCCGTCGCGGGCTCGCGGTCGCCGACGACGACCAGATCCGGGACTCGCTGCTGATCATCGCCAGAGACCGGGCAGCCCACGACGACCTCTGGCAGCTCGCCGAGAACCTGCTCGCCCACGATGAGGTGTCCGCGCTGTGGCGGGCCCGGCATGTGCAGATGGTCGAGCGGCAGATCGGCACGAAGTCAGGGACCGGCGGCTCGACCGGCGCACCATACCTGCACCGCCGGGTGCCGTTGCGTTATTACCCCTTGCTTTGGGAACTTCGGGACTGGCTCTAGGCCACAAGGGAGTGGAACAGATGTCGGATCACCAGACGCAGGCCAGGCAGGCGCTGCTCGCGCAGGCGACCGACCGGATCGCCACCAGCGCGAGCACCGAGAACGTGCTGCGCTACCTGAGCGCCTACTACCGGCATGTCGATGCTGAGGATCTGGCGGCGGCCGGCCCGTGGCGGATCGGCGAGACGGCGGCCGAGCACGCGAACCTGGCCGCCCAGCGCCCGCAGGGTCGCGCTCTGGTCCGGGTCCGGTCGGGCGCCGAGTCCACCCTGCTGACCGGCCGGGACGTGATCGACGTGGTCACCGACGACATGCCGTTCCTGGTCGACACGATCACGATGACGCTCGCCAGTCACGACCTGAAAGCCGAGCTGGTCGTTCACCCGCAGCTGCTGGTCCGCAGGGACCTGGCGGGGTCGCTGCGCGAGGTGCTCGGCCCGATCGAGGGTCCTCGCTCGCTCGACCGGCCGCGGGTGCCTGACGCCGGCGCGGCGGCCGACGAGATCGCCGAGTCGTGGTCGCACATCGAGGTCGCCAAGCTGGCCGCGGGCAAGGGCGAGGCGATCGCGGCGGACCTGGAGCAGGCGCTCGGCGACGTCAGAATGGCGGTGGAGGACTACCCGAAGATGCGGGCCACGGCCGTCAGGCTGGCCGACATGCTCGCCGACGAGGCGGGATCAGCGGCGGAGATCGAGATGTTGCTGCGCTGGCTGGTCGACGCCCATTTCACCTTCCTCGGCTACCGCGAGTACGACGTGGTAGATGAGCCGGACGGGCTGGCGCTGCGCGGCGTCCCCGGCACCGGCCTCGGCATCCTGCGGCATGACAAGACGAGCTCGACCTCGTTCAGCACGTTCTCGCCGCAGGCACGGGAGAACGCGCTGAATCCGGAACTGCGGCTGATCCTGACCAAGGCGAACTCGCGGGCGACCGTGCACAGGTCAAGCTATCTGGACTATGTCGGCGTGAAGCGGCTTTCCGATACCGGTGCGGTGGTCGGCGAGTACCGCTTCGTCGGCCTGTACACCCACGCCGCCTACTCAGAGACCATCACCAGGATCCCTGTTCTCCGCCGGAAGCTGGCCGAGGTCTTCGCCGCGACCGGGGTGCCCGCCGACAGTCATGACGGCCGGGACATCGCGGAGTTCATGGAGGTCTACCCGCGCGAGGAGCTGTTCCAGACTCCGGTCGACGAGCTCGCCGCGGTGGCCACCGCCGTGCTGCGGCTGCGCGAGCGCATGCAGACGAGGCTGTTCCTGCGCAAGGACATCTACGGCCGGTACGTCTCGTGCCTGGTCTACCTGTCCAGGGACCGGTACAACACCAAGGTCAGGCTGGCCGTTCAGGAGATCCTGAGACGGGAGCTGAGCGGCGCCCAGCTCGACTACAGCGCAGTGGTGGACGAGACCCCGATCGCCCGGCTGCACATCGTGGTGCGGGCCGAGCGGGGCCAGGAGCTGGCCGACGTCGACGTGGCCGCCCTGGAGCAGAAGATCGCGGCCGCCGTCCGCTCGTGGGATGACGACCTGGCGCAGGAGGCCGTGACTCAGCTCGGCGAGGGACCGGGCCAGGCGCTGCTGGCCGCGCTCGGCAGCTCGATCTCGGACACCTACAAGACCGACGTGCCGGCGGCTGCGGCGGTCTCGGATCTGGCCAAGATCCAGCAGATGCGCGAGTCCGGCCAGGACATCTCGTTTGAGCTGTGGGAATCAGAGGGTTACGTCGGCGGCGTCCCGGTCGAGGACGACACGCCGGCGGCGCCCGTGGACACCTCGACCTACTCAGTGGTCAGGGCGGTGACCGCGGGCCCAGGGACGACGGCGGGCGTCGGGACGCTGGCCGGGACGCTGGCCGGCCGCGGCGCCGCGGGCGCGGCCGATCACGGCGACAGCATGCCGAAGCGGGTCTGGCGGCTGACCATCCACCGGACCGGGTCGCCCATCACGCTGACCGATGTGCTGCCCCGGCTTCAGCACATGGGCGTCGAGGTGGTCGACGAGCATCCGTACGAGTTCGCCGCCGCCGAGCCGTTCTGGATCTACGACTTCGGGCTGCGCAGGGAGCCGGTCGCCGCCGGCGGCCGGTCCGGCCGGTCCGGCCCGGTCGCGATCGCGTCAGTGGCCGGTCAGCTTGAAGGGGCACTGGCCGCGCTCTGGCGCGGTGAGATCGACGACGACGTGTTCAACGCGCTGGTTCTCGACGCTGGTCTGGCCTGGCGGCAGGTGGTGATCGTCCGTGCTTACGCCAAGTACCTGCGCCAGACGGGGACGATGTTCAGCCAGGACTACATCGCCCAGGTGCTGCGGTCCAACCCGGTGGTCACCCGCCGGCTGGTCCGGCTGTTCGAGTCGCGGTTCGACCCGGATCGCGGTGTCAGCGAGGCCGAGCGGAGCGAGGCGCTGATCGAGGAGATCAGGGGCGAGCTCGACGAGGTGGCCAGCCTGGATGAGGACCGGATCCTGCGCGCGTACCTCGGACTGGTGCTCGCCACTGCGCGGACCAACTACTTCCAGAGTCCGCCCGACTCTGCCGAACGCGCGCCTTACCTGGTATTCAAGCTCGACGCCGCTGCCGTGCCCGACCTTCCGCCGCCGCGGCCCAAGTTCGAGCTGTTCGTGTACTCGCCTCGATTCGAGGGCGTGCATCTGCGGTTCGCCAGCGTCGCGCGCGGCGGGCTGCGCTGGTCAGACCGGCGCGAGGACTTCCGCACCGAGATCCTCGGCCTGGCCAAGGCGCAGGAGGTCAAGAACTCGGTGATCGTGCCGTCCGGCGCCAAGGGCGGTTTCGTCTGCAAGCAGCTTCCGGACCCGGCAGACCGGGACGCGTATCAGGGCGAGGTGCTTGCCTGCTACCGGATGTTCATCATGGCCATGCTGGACGTCACCGACAACCTTCAGGCCGGTCGCCCGATCCCGCCCGAGCGGGTCGTCAGGCACGATGCCGATGACCCGTATCTGGTGGTGGCCGCCGACAAGGGCACGGCGACGTTCTCCGACACGGCCAACGAGATCGCGCTGAACCGCGGTTTCTGGCTCGGTGACGCGTTCGCGTCCGGCGGATCGGCCGGATACGACCACAAGAAGATGGGCATCACCGCTCGCGGTGCCTGGGAATCGGTCAGGTTCCACTTCGCCGGGCTCGGCATTGACGTCGACGAGACCGACTTCACCGTGGCGGGAATCGGTGACATGTCCGGCGACGTGTTCGGCAACGGGATGCTGCTCTCGCGTCGTATCAAGCTGGTGGCGGCGTTCGACCACCGGCACGTATTCGTCGACCCTGACCCCGACCCCGCGGCCGGATTCGCTGAGCGGCAGCGGCTTTTCTGCCTCCCCAGGTCGTCCTGGGGAGACTACGACCGGGCGCTGATCTCGGCCGGCGGCGGCGTCTGGCCGAGGACGGCGAAGTCCGTGCCGATCTCGCCGCAGGCGCGCGCCGCGCTCGGGCTGGCCGACGGGATCACCGCGCTCCCGCCCGACGAGCTGATCTCGGCGATCCTGACCGCCCCTGTCAGCCTGCTCTGGAACGGTGGCATCGGCACCTACGTTAAGGCCAGCGGTCAGGTGCACGCAGACGCGGGCGACCGGTCTAACGACGCGGTCAGGGTCGACGCGGCACAGCTGCGGGCCGCGGTGATCTGCGAGGGCGGGAACCTCGGTCTCACTCAGGCGGCGAGAATCGAGTACGCCCTGGCCGGCGGCCTGGTCAACACCGACTTCATCGACAACTCCGCTGGCGTGGACACCTCGGACCATGAGGTCAACATCAAGATCCTGCTTGACGACGTGGTGCGCGACGGCGAGCTGCAGACGGCGGAGCGGGACGCGCTGCTGCAGACGATGACCGACGAGGTCGGCACGCTGGTCCTGGCGCATAACTATCACCAGAACCGGGCGCTGGCCGCGGCCCGCGCGCAGGCGGCGCAGATGCTGCACGTGCACGCCAGGTACATCCGCAAGCTGGAACGCGACGGCCGGATCCGGCGGCGCCTCGATGTGCTCCCTGGCGACAAGGAGGTCGCCGAGCGCCGGTCGGCGGGGACCGGGCTGACCTTGCCGGAGTTCTCCGTGCTGCTCGCGCACACCAAGATCGCCGCGGCGCAGGACGTGCTCGCCTCGGAACTGCCCGACGATCCGTATCTGCGCCGGGTGCTGACCAGCTACTTTCCCGCCGCTATCCGGGAGCGCTACGCGGACCGGATGGAGACGCACCGGCTGCGCCGGGAGATCGTCACCACTGCCGTGGTCAACGACATGGTCGACCGTTCGGGCATCACCTTCGCGTTCCGGCTGAACGAGGAGACCGGCGCGTCGGCGGCGGACATCACAGCGGCCTGGCTGATCGCCCGGGAGGTCTTCGACATGGCCGGGTTCTGGCGCCAGCTGAAGGAACTTGACGGCCAGGTTGAGACCTCAGCCCAGATCATCGCGCTGCTTGAGGGCCGCAAGCTGACCGAGCGGGCGGTGCGCTGGCTGCTGCACTTCAGGCGGCCGCCGTTCGATATCCAGGCCGTTATCGACTTCTTCGCCGCTGGCGTGCTGACCGTGGCGACCGGCCTGCCGAAGCTGCTCGCCGGGCTGGACCTGACCAGCTTCGAGGAGCGCCGCGATTCCTGCACCGCGCGCGGCTTCCCCGATGTCATGGCCGAGCGGATCGCCGCCATGGTTCCCGCCTATTCGGCCTTCGACATCGTCGAGATCGGCTGGAACACCGGCCGTGGCGCGGAGGAGACCGCGGAGGTCTACTTCGACCTGGCCGACCGGCTGCAGATCACCAGGCTGCGGGATCGGATCACGGCTCTGGTCCGCGACGATCGGTGGAACACGATGGCGCGGGGCGCGCTCCGCGACGACCTGTACACCGCGCACGCCGCCCTGGCCAGGGACGTGCTGACCGTCACCGAGTCGGGGACGCCCGAGCAGCGGCTGGCGGCCTGGGCGGCCAGGAACGAGTCCGCCGTCGCCCGTGCGGCCCAGACGCTGGTCGAGATCTGGGAGAGCGATGCCTTCACGGTCTCCACGCTCTCGGTCGCTGTCAGGGCGATCAGGACGCTGGTCTCGGCGAGCACCCTGCCGGCCTGATCGTCAGCGGGCGGGTCGCTCGGGCGCCCGGCCGCACCGGTCGTGGACCCGGCGCGACAAATTCCGTGCGTGGGCACGAGACTAGTGAGCGCTAGTGTGACGGCCGACAGCCGACAGTCAGGCATCTCGCGTAGGCTTCCGCCATGGCTGTCGACCGTGCGGGCGAAGTAGCGGACCTGTCGTCGACGCTTGCCAGCATTGAGGCTGTCCTTGACCCGGAGGCGATGCGGAAGGAAGCCGACGATCTGCGCGAGCGGTGGGCAGACCCGAGGCTTTGGGAGGATCAGGACAACGCCCAGGCCGTGACCAGGCGGCTCTCCTTCCTGGACGCCGAGCTGGCCAGGCTGGAGGCACTGCACCACCGGCTGGACGACCTCGCCGTCATGTTCGACCTCGCCGCGGACTTCAGCGACGAGCCGACGCTCCAGGAGGCGCTGCGCGAGCTCGCCGCCCTGCGGGAGCAGATCGACCGGCTGGAGATCAGGACCCTGCTATCCGGCGAGTATGACTCGCGTGACGCGCTGATCACTATCACCGCCCAGGCGGGCGGAGCCGACGCCGCTGACTGGGCCGAGGGCCTTCAGCGGATCTACCTGCGCTGGGCCGAGCGGCACGGCCACCAGACCGAGGTCTACGACACCTCCTACGCCGAAGAGGCCGGGATCAAGTCCACCACCTTCGCGGTGAAGGCGCCGTACGCCTACGGCACGCTCCGCGGCGAGCACGGCACCCACCGGATGGTGCGGATCTCCAAGTACGACAACCAGGGGCGCAGGCAGACCTCGTTCGCCGGGGTCGACGTCATCCCGGTGGTCCAGCAGGCTGATCACATCGACATTCCCGAGGACGAGCTGCGGATCGACGTCTTCCGGTCAAGCGGCCCGGGCGGGCAGGGCGTCAACACGACAGACTCCGCGGTCAGGATCACCCACCTGCCGACCGGGATCGTGGTCACCTGCCAGAACGAGCGGAGCCAGATCCAGAACAGGGCGAGCGCGATGACCGTGCTGCGGGCCAAGCTGCTCGAGCGCAAGCGCGAGGAGCAGGCGGCCAAGCTCAGCGAGCTCCGCGGCGAGTCGCGGCGAAGCTGGGGCACGCAGATCCGCAACTACGTGCTGCACCCGTACCAGAACATCAAGGACCTGCGGACCGGTTACGAGACCGGGAACACCGCGGCCATCATGGACGGCGAGATCGACGACTTCATCGAGGCCGAGATCCGCTGGCTGCGCACCCAGGGGCTGTAGGGCGCACGGGCCGGATGCCGGATCTCAGCGCGGCCGGGAAGATGCGGCCCGGAAGATGCGGCCGGGGAGATCAGTGCACCAGATGCTGGATGGCCAGGATCAGGGCCACCGCCAGCAGCAGGATGGCCAGCGCGTACGGGACGCTGATCGGGTGCGCGCCGTGATGCAGGTGGGACTTCGAGGCTCGGCACACCGGGCACCGGCCCTCTGCGACCGGCCCGGCGCACTGGGCGCAGATCAGGTGTTCGCAGCTCATGTGGGTCCCTCCGGGGACGTGCCGTCCGCTCACTTCGACAATGTTGGACGTTCCAGGCTAGTTTCCCCCCTAGACTGACCCGTGACCAAACCGGGGCGCCCACTGCGGCCCGGCACATCGTCATCATCGAGCGTTGTGATGGGCCTGTGATCCACTTCGAAAGCGTCACTAAGACGTATCCGAATCAGAGTCGGCCCGCCCTGGAAAGCGTCAATCTCGACGTGGAGAAGGGTGAGTTCGTCTTCCTGGTCGGGCCGTCAGGGTCGGGCAAGTCGACCTTCCTGCGGCTGATTCTGCGGGAGGAGCGGCCGACCGACGGCCGGATCTACGTCGCCGGCCGGGACCTGGCCCGGCTCACCAACTGGAAGGTGCCGCAGCTGCGGCGCAGGATCGGCTGCGTCTTCCAGGACTTCCGGCTGCTGCCCACCAAGAGCGTCTACCAGAACATCGCGTTCGCGCTCGAAGTGATCGGCAAGCCGAGGCGGTTCATCCGCAAGGTCGTGCCCGAGGTGATCGATCTGGTGGGCCTTGAGGGCAAGGGCGAGCGGATGCCCGACGAGCTGTCCGGCGGTGAGCAGCAGCGGGTGGCGATGGCCAGGGCGTTCGTGAACCGGCCGATGATCCTGCTGGCCGACGAGCCGACCGGGAACATCGACCCGGCGACCTCCATCGGAATCATGAAGGTTCTCGACCGCATCAACAGGACCGGTACTACGGTCATGATGGCGACGCACGACGCGGCGATCGTGGACTCCATGCGCAAGCGCGTGATCGAGCTTGAGTACGGCAAGGTGGTGCGCGACCAGTCGCGCGGGGTCTACGGCCAGGCGTACTGACCGGCGGCTTGCCAGCCGCCCGACGAGGACTACCAAGGGATCAGCTACATGCGCGCGCAGTTCGTGTTCGGCGAGGTCTGGGTCGGCCTGCGACGGAACCTGACGATGACGATCGCTCTCGTGGTCGTGGTCGCGATCAGCCTGTCGCTGCTCGGCACCGGCCTGCTCTTCGTCAAGCAGGTGGACCACACCAGGGGCTACTGGCAGAGCCGGGTGCAGCTGTCGGTCTACCTGTGCTCATCGACCTTGTCGAGCCCGCAGTGCACCAAGGACGGCCCGGTCACCGCCGCCCAGCAAGCGCAGATCAGCCACACGCTGACTTCCCTGCCCGAGGTCCGGAGCGTCAGCTTCCTGTCCCAGACCGCCGCCTATGCGCAGTTCAAGAGCGAGTTCGCGAACCAGCCTTCGTTCGTCAACGCGGTATCGGCGGATCAGATCCCTGCCTCGTTCCAGGTCAGGCTCAAGAACACGCAGGCCGACGCGTCCAACGTGGCCGCGGCGGTCAACGGCATGCCGGGCGTGGACCAGGTCGTCGATGACTCCTCGATCCTGACCAAGTTCTACAAGCTGCTCAACGGCGCCAGGAACGCGGTCATCGTGATCGCGATCATCCTGATCGTCGCCGCCATCCTGCTGGTGGCGAACACGATCAGGCTGTCGGCGTTCAACCGGCGCCGGGAGACAGCGATCATGCGCCTGGTCGGCGCGTCTAACTTCTACGTCCAGCTGCCGTTCCTGGTCGAGGGCATGATCGCCGGCCTGGTCGGCTGGCTGGTGTCCACCGGGTTGCTGGTGGCCGTGAAATCCCTGTGGCTGGACGGCCTCCAGCAGTACTTCCCGTTCAACGTCCAGCTGACCACCGCCGACCTGGTCGAGGTGATCGTGGTGGCCATGCTGATCGGGCTCCTGCTCTGCGGAACGACATCGTTCCTGACGCTCAGGCGCTATCTGCGCGTCTGAGGGTCCAGACTTATACCGTGGCGGCACAGCATGGCAAGGCGGCGCAGCAGGGCAGGAAGGTCGTAGCCAGCAACCGGCGGGCCAGGCACGACTACTCGATCGAGGACGTGGTCGAGGCCGGTCTCGTGCTGACCGGCACCGAGGTCAAGTCGCTGCGAGCCGGGCGAGCGGCGCTGACCGACGGGTACGCCATGATCACCGATGGCGAAGTCTGGCTGCATGGCGTGCACATCCCCGAGTACACCCAGGGCACCTGGACGAACCACGAGCCCCGGCGGGTGCGCAAGCTGCTGCTGCACCGCAAGGAGATTGACAAGCTGGACCGGGCGACCGCCGAGGGCGGCCTGACCCTCATCCCGCTCTCGCTGTACTTCTCCGACGGGAGGGCGAAGATCGAGCTGGCCCTGGCCCGCGGCAGGCGGACCTACGACAAGCGACACGAACTGGCGCGCCGCGACGCGGCGCGCGAGGTGGATCGTGCTTTGCGGCGTCGGAGGTAGCACAATGTGCCCTGGCGGTCGGCATGGCTAACCGCGGTGCCCATTCAGCGAGGCATCGCGCCGAGCGGTCCCGGCCGGAGGCAGACCGGCCGGTGGAACGGGCAGCGCGCGCGGATCCCAGGTCGGCCGGAGAGCCGCGGAAACGTGGCGGTCGCTCCAGGGGGGCAGCGATCCGGGTAGTAGCACTGGTCAGCGCGGCCGGCGTGGTGGTGATAGCCGGACTGGTCGGCGTCGCCCCGTCCGGGCCATCGGCGACCGAAACGGTCAAGTCCTTCCTGCTGGACTGGGAGAGCGGGGACTACACCGCGGCCGCCGCGCTGACGACCGGCGACCCGGGCACCGTCACGCGCAGCCTGGAGGCCGCCTACAGCGAGCTCGGCGCCGCCGACCTGGTGCTCAGCATGCGACCGATAACCGTCCACGGCGACAGCGCGCTCGCGTTCTTCGGCGCGTCGGTCGACCTGGGCCGCGGCGGGATGCCGTGGGAGTACCAGGGCCACTTCACACTGCGCCGGGTCGGCACGGCATGGCGCGTGGTGTGGTCACCGGCGGTCATCGCGCCCGGGCTCGGGGTCGGCGACCGGCTGGCCGTGCTGACCACCGTGCCACCACGGGCGCAGTTGCTTGACGCGGCCGGCCAGCCGCTGCTGCGCCGCTCCCCGGCCTACCGGCTGGGCGTGGTCCCTGACGAGCTCCGCCATCCGGGGCTGACAGCCAGCGCTCTGGCCCAGGCGACCGATCTCGGCTCAGAGTCTCAGGAGATGCTCGGCCAGATCCTGGCCGCTCCTTCGGATTCCTTTCTCGAGCTGGTTCAGCTCGCTCCGGCCAGGTATCAGCGACTGCGGGGCGTCCTGGCGAAGGTGCCTGGGCTGGATGTGAGGCCGGTCATCGCGCGCATCTTCCGCAGCACCGCGCCAGCGATTACCGGTGTCGTCGGCACCGAGACCGCCAGGGTGCTGATCGAGGACGGCGAACCCTACCGGCCGGGAACGACCGTCGGCCTGTCCGGCCTTGAGCAGGCATTCCAGCGGGACCTGGCCGGGACGCCGACCACCGAGGTCGTGGTGCAGAACGCGGCCGGGCGACGAGTCGCCGTGCTGAAGCGCTGGCCCGGCCGCGCCGGGACCGCCGTCCGGACCACGATCGAGGCCGGGATTCAGCAGGCCGCGCAGCAGGCGGTGGACGCCAGCGGCCGGTCAGCGGCGATCGTCGCCGTGCGGGCCGGCAGCGGTCAGATACTAGCCGTGGCCACCCACGGAGAATCCGGTACGCCGATGGTGAGCCCGCTGGCCGGCCGGTACCAGCCCGGGCAGACGTTCATGATGGTGTCGACCGCCGCGCTGTTCGCTTCGGCACCGGGCTTCAGCTCCAACGCCCTCATCCAGTGCAACCCGACCAACTCGGCTGGCGGACAGACATTCGCCAACGTTCCCGCCGCGCCCTATCTCGGCGCGCAGCCGAAGTTCAGCGTCGATTTCGCCAACGCGTGCAGCACGGCCTTCGCCGGTCTTTCGCTCCGGCTGACCCCGGGCGACCTGAGCCACGCGGCCAGGAACTTTGGCATCGGCCTTCCCTGGCGGCTTCAGCTGCCCGCCTTCGCCGGCCTGATGCGATCGTCGGCCACCTCCGCCCAGCTGGCGGCGGACACGATCGGAATAGCGGCCGCCTTGCAGGTGAGCCCGCTGGACATGGCCCTGGCCGCCGGACTGGTGGACTCCGGCTCCTGGCATCCGCCGCTGCTTGTCACAAGCCCGCCAGATCCCGGCCTGCAGCCCCGGGCGCCCTACAGCGACATGATTATCGGCCAGCTCAAGCACCTGATGTGGGCCACCGTCAAGTCTGGCGCGGGCCGGGCCGCCAGCCTGCCAGGCGCCGCTGTCTTCGGGCAGGTCGGGGCCGCCGCGCTGGCCGGTCACCACGGTCTGCAGACGATCTGGTTCGTCGGCTTCCGCGGCAACGTCGCGTTCGCCGTCGTGGTCTTCTCGCCGACGTCCGCGTTCAGCCCAGCCGTGCGGATAGCCCGCCAGTTCGCCGCGGCCCTGCCGATGCGCGGGTAAGAAGAGGCAGCCGAACCGGTCCGGCCAGGCGCTAGCGAGCTGACCGGCCAGATGCTAACAACATTGTTACGGGAATCTAGTCACACGGAGCAACCATCTAACTACGTTGTGACGTCTTACATAGTGAGGCTGGTCTGCCGCTTGGGGGGTTGCGGCCCAGTCGTCGTGATGGGAACCGGGCCTCATCTCGGGGGAGGCCCGGGCCGTTAAGACCGGCCCCGACCCTGCCGGTCTAGCCCCCGTGGGCGCGTCTCGGCCACCGCCAGCGCCCGCGGGGGTTCTCATCATCTCCGTGCATCCCGTCTGGCCGTCAACCGCGCGGCCACGGCCGCGACGCCCCGCGGCGGCTCATGATCACGCGACTTTGTCAGGTCGATCCTGGGCGACATCCTCCACGACGCCCCGCCCAGGCTGCGGCAGCAGCTCTACGACGCGTCCGGCATCCAGATGCTGTACAAGCGCTACATTCGCCTGGGGCGCGGCTGCTGGGTCGCTGGCCACGCGCCGGGCGGGTACAATGATGGAAACTGCATAGGGGGTGACTGGCTTCGACTTCGGTAGTTGATCCAGGGGAAGCGGGCCGAGGGTTGCGGTGGTGACCTCGCAAATCCTGTTGCCGCAAAGAATAAGTGCCAACACATCGCGCACTAGTCTCGCCCTCGCTGCCTAAGCGAGGTTAAGGGACCGTCAGCCCGGGAGTTCCTCCGACCCGGTGCCTGGCGTCAGCTAGGAGGATCAACCGCTTAGCCCGGTCGCGGGACTAGGCGGGACACCAAACAGCGACTGAGCCCGTCGGCGGCTTGCCTGCGTGACCGCCGGGGCTGAGAAAAGCAAAGCAGGCTGCGCCCGGAGAAGCCCTGGTGAGGTACGGAAGGACGCGGGTTCGATTCCCGCCACCTCCACCTTGTGACCCATTGTGCGAACCGCTGTCTGGCTGGCGGTAGCCCGGCGGTGACATCACCGTTCCCTGCCGCACGCATGGCCTAGCCGGGGCCATGGTCTGGCCATGCGAAGGTCTTGGCCCGCCGCACTTGCGGGGCGGAACGACGACGCGTCAATGACGCCTGGTGCAGACGGGCGCAAGTCTCTGCTCCGCTACATCCGATGGTTCGGTCTTCTCATTGAGCCTGGGTAGATATCGCGTCACAGGGTTAACCGCGGCACAGCGGGCCGGGCTGCTGGTCCGGGAGAAAGACATCTGTCCCGATGACGATGATGGATCCGCTGTCGCTATTGCAGGCACCAGGAACTGAGATGACACGGCGCGCTGTCAGCGAGCGGCGGCGACTGCACTGGGATGAATATCCCGATCCGGCGTTTCGATCTTGCCAAACGCTCGCGGGGCTCCCGGCAGCGGTGCACGATTGGTGCATGGTAGCAGAGAACATGCGGCCCGGTATCGAGACCGCCGAGGAGCTGACGGAGCTTGCAGCGCTGCTGCAGCAGGTGCAGCAGATAGCCGCGAAAGTCGAGCAGATGGCCGCGCAGATGCAGCAGGCGACCGAGCGGATCGAGCAGATCTGGCAGCGCATTCAGTAGGCGGCGGCACGCCGGCGCACCTGTGTCCTGATCCCGGCGACGTACATCGGACCGTAATAGTGCACGAGCAGCGGGCAAGTACGGAACAGGCTGGCCGGAGGGTTCGGAATGTGCGTGCTATCGGCTGCTACCGCGTCAGGGCTGAATTCTGGTGTTCGGCTCACCGGAGCGGCGCTGGCAGCGAGCTTGCGACGCCTGACGGCTCGCCGTGAGGGCGCCGTCGGCATGGGGCGCTGCGGACCCGGTCACGGGCCGCCGTGCGCAGGCTGTGGCACTGATGCATCAGCCTCGCCGTGCTGCGCAGCGCCAGGGCCCCGCTGCTAAATGATCGTCGCCACTATCGCTGGCGACGGGCCGCAGATGTGCGCAGGTTGCGGGAGCCCGCTACAGCGGCAGGACCTGGCCGCCGCTCCTGGTTCTGGCGTTGAGGTGGTTGCCAGCCGCCGCGATGAGCACGACACGCTGGCTGGCGTTGTGCAGCCCGGCCGGCTCACTGCCAGGACTGCCTAGTGGCTGACGGGCAGGCCCCGGACATCAGTGCAGCGCGCGGGTCCTTTTCCGGCCTTCAGCCGACCGTGGCATAGTACCCGGCGGGCGCGGCATCGCGGGCGGCCTGGCATACGCCGCAGCGGATGGTCCGGGCCGGCGGCTCGATTGCGACCGTCCGGGAGATGGCCACGTCGCGGGTCAGCCAGCGGGCGGTGACCTGCGCGTGGTCCTGGCACACGGCGGCCCCGCAGTCAGCGCATACGGCTACGGCTTCAGTGTGCTGGCCATGGGCTGCGCAGTCGAAGCAGTTCATAGGGTTGCCTCCTGGGCAGGGTAGAAACGGCGCCGGGCCCAGAGCGCGACGTAGACCAGCGCGACCATTACAGGCACCTCGATCAGCGGCCCGACGACGCCGGCGAGGGCCTGCCCGCTGGTCACCCCGAACACGCCGATGGCGACGGCGATCGCCAGTTCGAAGTCGTTGCTGGCCGCGGAGAACGCCAGCGCGGCGGTGCGCGGGTAGGACAGGTGCAGCCGGCGGCCGATGGCGAACCCGGCGAACCACATGATCGCGAAGTAGGCCAGCAGCGGCAGCGCGATCCTGACGACGTCGAGCGGCTCGGAGGTGATCTTCTTGCCCTGCAAGGCGAACAGGATCATGATGGTGAACAGCAGCCCGTACAGAGCCACCGGCCCGATCTTGGGCAGGAACCGGGATTCGTACCAGTCCCGGCCCTTGGCCCGTTCGCCGATGGTGCGGGTCAGGTACCCGGCCACCAGCGGGATGCCGAGGAAGACCGCGACGGTGCCGGCGATCTCGGCGATGGACACGTGCAGGCTGGCGGTCTGCAGCCCGAGCCAGCCGGGCAGCACCTGCAGGTAGAAGAAGCCCAGCGCGGCGTAGAGCAGGACCTGGAAGACCGCGTTGAGTGCGACCAGGACCGTGGCCATCTCGCGGTCTCCGCAGGCCAGGTCGGTCCAGATCAGCACCATCGCGATGCAGCGGGCCAGCCCGACCAGGATGACCCCGGTGCGGTACGCGGGCTGATCCGGGGCGCGCCTGCGAGGAAGACGGGCGAACCAGGATCAGGATTGTCTTCGCAGCGCGATCCAGGTCAACGGCTGGATGGTGCCTGCCGGGGTGATGTACTCTTCCCGGTCCTGGCTGGTCAATCGCCACTTGGCGCCGATCTGGCGGGCCAGCTGCGCCGGGCTGTAGCGGGCCACTGGCAGGCCCGAGCAGCGCTGCGGCCCGTCCGGTGCGAAGCACCCGAACACGGCGACGGCGCCCGGGGCGGTGGCCGTGTCCAGAGTGCGCAGGTATTGCTGCCGGTGCTCCTCGATGGTCAGGAAATGAAAGGCCGCCCTGTCATGCCAGGCCTGGTAGAGACGCTGGGGACGCCAGCTGAGAACGTCGGCGGTCAGCCAGTGCACCTGGTCAGCCCGCGAGCCGAGGCGATCCCGCGCGTGCCGCATCCCGGTCGCGGAGATGTCGAGTACGGTGAGGTCGCCGAAGCCGCGATCCAGCAGCGCCCTGGTGAGAGGGGAAGCGCCGCCGCCCACGTCGATGAGGGCATCCGCGGCCGAGACCCCGGCAGACTCAAGCATCCGGAGCGACATGCCCGGATGTTGCTCGAACCAGCTCCGCGTGCCATCGCCCTGGGCGTAGGCGCCGTCCCAGTGCGCCGCTGCCTCTGCCTGGTCCGCCATCTTCTCATCCTGCGCGCTGGACGCGCCAATCAGCTAGCGGACGCAATCATGACCGGGCAGGATCTGATTCAGGCATTCCCCGGCGCGTCTCGGCGGCCTAGCCCCGTTTCCATCTTCTGCTTGAGCGCTGCCATGTTGTCCGGCATCTCCTTGCGTGCTTCCCGGCGGACCATCAGCGGCACCAGGATCTTGCCGATGCCGTGGCCGGTGAAGTCGACGCTGATGGTCAGCCGGGAGCGAGCGCCGGTCACTGGCTCGACCAGGACCTCGACGGCCGCCCGGACCGGGCCGTCTATACCCCGCACGCCCCAGGTCTTAGGAGGGTCGATATGCACGAGCTCGGAAGTGGACGGGCGGTTGGCGCCGCCGATGCGCCGCGTCGTCACGCACCTTGCGCCCACGGCCGGTGATCGGGTGCCGTCGGCCGGGCCGTCCATGTGCCCGTCCACCACGCCCTGCTGCCACTCGCTGAACCGGGCCGGGTCGGTGGCGTAGGCAAAGACCTCCGCGGCCGGGCGCTCGATTTCGGCGCTGGTAACGATCGGCGGCATGTCAGCGGCCTTCCTTCACTAGCGCGGCGTACCGGTCCAGGTACAAAGGCCAGCCCTCCGGCCCGTCCACGCCGTCGGTAATTGCTTCCCATCCCGGGCCGTGCCGGTCGATGTGCCGGTGTTCCAGCTCCACCCGCGTGCGGGTTGGCGACTCGGCGTAGAACCGCACCTCGACCTCGCTGGTCTGAGCCTGGTCGTTCTCGATGGTCCACCGCGGGCTGATGTCCCAGCTGAACACCAGCCGGTCTGGCGGGTCGAAGGCCAGGATCCGCGCCCACCGGCACTCGCTGCCGTCCGCTGCCCGGTCCACGATATTGCCGCCGACCCGGGGCTCGAACACCGTCTCGGCGATCGGCGCCCCGAGCATGTTGTGCTCCGGCGGCTTGAAGTCCCCGAACCGGTCGGTGAACACCGTGAAAGCACGCTCGATCGGCGCGTCAACCACGACTTGCTTGCGGACCGTCGCTGCCTCGGTCTGGGCCATCAAGCCTCCTCGGTCGGCGCTTCCGCGGCATCGGCGTACCCGGTCAGCGCCCGCTGCCAATATGTGTCGAGCTGATCCCGCAACGCTGCCAGCGCGACAGGGTTAAGCCGGTAGATCCGGCGCGTCCCCGCAGCCATGTCCTGCACCAGGCCAGCGTCCTTGAGGATCTTCAGGTGCTGGGACACCGCCGACCGGCTCACCGGCAGCCCGGCCGCCAGCTGCCCGACAGCCTGAGGCCCGTCGGCCAGGCACGCCACGATGGCCAGGCGCGTGCCGTCGGCCAGCGCGCCCCACCGGTCAGCATCTCGGTTAGCATCCACTAACCGTTAGTATTCCCTAACCAAAGGCGCTAGGTCAAGGTGCCCGCGCCCAAGTACGGATGCCGACGCGGGCATCCTTATTGTTATGTGCGGGCGCCAGCTCGATGCTGGTCAAGAACCTGGCTGTCCAGATCTGGGCGTTCTGTGCTCCCATGACCCGGCCGGGGCTGCCGGTCAGCAACACCAGGACGGCACGCAGCCCGGTCAGGTTGAGTGGCGAGCCAGGCCCGGCCGACCCGGCGGCTGAACCGCTGACCAATGCCAGCGGGCGTGGGGTGGCATTCACGCGCCCGCCGGTCGTCCCTGACCTGCCGGAGCAGCCGGACGCCGCGCCCGCAGGGAGTGCCGTCGCGATGACTGCGCGGCCGCTGCGCTCCGGACACTGGGTGCGCCGCATGCCAGGTGGCGTATACCGCGCGCGCCGGGACCCGTTGTCTCATCTGGCTCACGTATAAAACCAACAAGGACTGGACAGCGCATGGTGCGTAGCAGCGGACTTCATTGACGGGTTACCGGGCCGAACCCGCAGTGGCCGAGCTCGGATGTCTGGTAGGCGCGATGCTGGTCGGACGGGTCGTGCTGGGGCCTTACGCCGCAATTCCGCGGGGGCGTCTGTGCCCTTGTGGCGATGGGAGGCGTCGCCGTAACCGGGAAGGGCCTTGACGTGCGGTAAATATCAGCATCCGACAGCAAGGAGGAGGAACGGCTCCCCGCGCAATACGCGACCTCCTGGAGGAACTGCCTGGGGTCATCGCCCGCGGCGCACCGTGTGTGATAGCGGCTGGTGCTAGCTGGCGAGCGGTGATCTGCATAGTGCTCTGCTCACTCAGCGCATGCGGCGGTAGCATCGGCGTTGGCCTCATGAGGGCCGCCCGCCGGTTGCCTGACTGTGGTGAGGTGGCTATGAGCACGCCGACCAGGCGTGCTCATCGTTTCCGGAGCCTGCGGGCGGGCCCGATGCGGGCGGGCTGGGCTTGCGCCCGGCCGGTGCACCGAGGAAGGGGGCGAGATGACAGCTGACGATAACGTACGGCTGATCCAGGAGCTGTTTGAGGCATTCGGCCGCGGGGATGTCAAGGTCATCCTGGCAGCGCTGGCCGGCGATGTCGACTGGCAGGGGCCCGTGAGCGCCCACGCCGGATCGCTGCCATGGGCGGGCCGCCGCCGCGGCCGCGAGCAGGTCGCCGACTACTTCCGCCAGCTCGCCGCGACGTCCCGCTCGCAGCCGTTTGAGGACCTGGCGTTCACCGCCGCCGGCGACCGCGTGGTGGTCGAGGGCCGCAACCGCAGCACGGCAGTTGCGACCGGGCGGCCCTACGAGCACCAATGGGTGATGGTGTTCACGGTCAGCGGCGGTGAGATCGCGCGGTTCCGCGATTACTACGACCCCGCCGACATCACCCACGCGCTGGGCTGACCGAGCAACCTGGGGCGGCCGTTGCCGGGTAAGCGGCGCAAACCCGCGCTGCTCCTGCAGGCCAGGCGGTGCACCTGCCGCCGCGGGCTCGCGGCCTGCCCGCAGGGCGATGACGACATCACAGCCCGGCCGCGGCCATGACCGGGTCAGCGCACCCGGCCCGGCTCCCGCAGCTTCAGGCTCTACCGAAGGCTCGCATCGCCACCAGTCTGCGGCGCCCGGCAATGGCGCAAGGAATCCGCTGCTCCCAGAACTAGACGTTCAGCGCGGCACCTTTAACGCCGTCATGCCAGCTGTCCACCGCGCTAAATCGGCATGTCGCTCTGGCTCCGGCGCAGCCGCCACTCTCCGCTATGTCCTCTGGTATGCAGCCGTCACGCGCGTGCCCGCCGATCTGCATCGCTCAACTATGTCAGAGGCGGGCCGAACATAGGTTGCAAATCAAGTCATTCTGTGCACTTGATGGAGCACCTTCCCCTTCAAGAGTGCGCCAGCCGCAGTTCATCCGGGAATCTACGATTCCCGGGACAAGTGTCTCCTTGGATGCCAGCATTTCCAGATGATTCGCCCCGACCCGCTCGATGTTCTTCGCGGTCGCCCCGAATGGGGACAGGCGGTCCAGCAGCTGCGTGCTCTCATATCCCAGCACGGCGACGAAGCCCGCCGCCGCGCAGAGGCTTACGGTCGTTTCTATGCGGGTCGGCGCGGATCCATGGTCGTAGACGTAGTCCTCTCACGGCAACGGCGCTATCAGGAGAGGGTCCTGCCGCTGGTTGCAAGGTGGGAATCTGACAGCGAGGCGCACTCGATGCGGTGGCTCGCCGGGCATGAGCTCGCCCAGAAGCGTTACGGTCTGCGATCCGGCGAGTCGGCGACCATCGCTGCCCTGGCATGCAACCTCGTCGACTTTGTCGACGAGCGCAGCTTGGGCGAGCAGGAGGACGAGGGGTGCATGCAGTGGGCGCAGGGGGTGGCCGGTCTGAAGCACGCGCCGGGCCTGGACCCGGTGGCCGGCTCGGTGACTGGCATCGGGCCGGCCCTGTTCGCCTACCTGCGCATGCGGAGCGGCGCTGACGCCCTTAAACCCGATCTGCGCGTGGCCCGCGCCCTGCGCAAGCTGGGGTTCTACGTACCAGTCGGCGAGCACGCCATCCTCGTTGTGGCACATGCCGCCGCCGACGAGGCGGCCATCAGCCTGCTGGTTCTCGACCAGCTTCTTTGGTGGCTTACCTTATCCGGGAAGCCGCCAACGACAGGTGCGCGAAACCGCCGAT
>DATNIU010000141.1:0-9775 GCA_035604275.1 Streptosporangiaceae bacterium
GGCGCCTGATCCCGATGTTGGCCTTCATCTTCGGGTCCTTGGCGTACTCGCTCCACATGTAGTCCCGCTCCTCGTCGGTGACCATCTCCAGGGTCAGCTCGTCGTGGTTACGCAGGAAGATGCCCCACTGGCAGCCTGACGGAATCTCCGGCGTCTGAGCGAGGATCTCGGAGATCGGGTACCGCTGCTCCCGGCGGACGGCCATGAAGATGCGCGGCATCAGCGGGAAGTGGAACGCCATGTGGCACTCGTCCCCGCCGACAGACGGATCGCCGAAGTACTCCACGACGTCGGCCGGCCACTGGTTCGCCTCGGCCAGCAGGACGCGGTCGGGGTAGAGCCGGTCCACCTCGGCCCGGATCCGCTTCAGGTACTCGTGCGTCTCCTTGAGGTTCTCGCAGTTGGTGCCCTCTCGCTCGTACAGGTAGGGCACCGCGTCCAGCCGGAAGCCGTCGATGCCCAGGTCAAGCCAGAACCGCAGCACCTCGAGCATCGCGTCCTGCACACGCGGGTTCTCGTAGTTCAGGTCGGGCTGGTGGGAGAAGAACCGGTGCCAGTAGTACTGGCCGCGGACGGGATCGTAGGTCCAGTTGGACTGCTCGGTGTCGACGAAGATGATCCGTGCCTCTTGGTACCTGTCGTCGGTTTCCGACCAGACGTAGAAGTCGCCGTACGGGCCTTCGGGGTCGGCGCGCGAGGCCTGGAACCACGGATGGGCGTCGCTTGTGTGGTTCATCACCAGATCGGCGATCACCCGGATGCCGCGGGTGTGGGCGGCCTCGACGAGCTCCACGAAGTCGCCGATCGTGCCGAACTCGGGCAGGATCTCCATGAAGTCGGCGATGTCGTAGCCGCCGTCCTTCAGCGGCGACTTGAAGATCGGCAGCAGCCAGACGCAGTCGATGCCGAGCCAGTGAAGGTAGTCAAGGCGCGAGATCAGGCCGCGCAGGTCTCCGGTGCCATCTCCGTTGGAGTCGTGGAAACCGCGGACCAGCACCTCGTAGAAGACCGCGTGCTTGAACCACTGAGGGTCGCGCGGCTTGTCGAACGAGAACGAGTTGGGAACCGGTTCGGCGGGGGCTGCCGAAGCCCCACGGAACGGGCTGAGCGGCGGCCCGCCGGTCCCTGGCGCTGGTTCCTGCTGTATCGCCACTGCGGTGTCTCCTGCTTCCTCGCGTGCCGAGTTGTCTGGATGCGCTGGCTGGCCCTGGCCGATCCGAACCTGCCGCCTGCGTCGCTGGCCGCCACGGCCGGGCCGTCTCACCCGCCGCGCTGTCGCCGCAATCGCAGCATTGTGCCCTATACGCGATTATCGTCGAACCTCAGGCCTGTCGGCCCGCACCGCCCGGTTAGTCAGCGGTCACCGTGAAGATATGCGCTGGCACCCGGGCCGGATCCAGCCGAACATAGTTCGCCTGGCCCCACCGGTAAGACTCACCGGTCAGCAGATCGGTTACCGTGAACCCCGCGCCGACGTCGATGCCGAGCGCGGCACCGTCCAGCCAGACGGTCGCCTCACGCGGCTGGTGCGGGTCGAGATTGACTACGACCAGAACCGCATCGCCGCCAGCAGTGCCAGGGATCAGCGCGCCCACGGTCTTAGAGAAGCATAGAATCTCCGGCTGGTCCGGGAAATGAAAACGGAGATTCCGAATTTGCCATAGAGCCGGGTGTGATCGCCTGATCGCATTGAGTTGCGTGATAAAGGGCGAGATGCTCAGGTTCGTGCGCTTGGCCACGGCCCAGTCACGCGGCCGGTACTGGTACTTCTCCGAGTCCAGGTACTCCTCGCTGCCCGGCCGGAGCGGAGAGTTCTCGCACAGTTCATAGCCGGAGTAGACACCCCAGGACGGCGACAGTATCGCCGCGAGCACCGCCCGGACCTTGAACGCAGCCGGCCCGGCATGCTGAAGGTACTCGTTGAGGATGTCCGGGGTGTTGACGAAGAAATTCGGCCGCATGTAAGCGGCGGCAGGGCCGGCCAGTTCTTTCAGGTACTCGGTGAGCTCGGCAGCGGAATTGCGCCAGGTGAAGTACGTGTACGACTGGTGGAAGCCGATTTCTGCCAGCGCGTGCATCATGGCCGGCCTGGTGAACGCCTCGGCAAGGAAGATCACGTCCGGGTCGCTGGCGGCCACGGTGGCGAGCAGCCGCTCCCAGAACGGCAGCGGCTTGGTGTGCGGGTTGTCGACCCGGAAGATCGTGACGCCGTGACTGATCCAGTGCCGCACGATCCGCAGGACCTCGGCGTAGATGCCCTCGGGGTCGTTGTCGAAGTTGAGCGGGTAGATGTCCTGGTATTTCTTCGGCGGATTCTCGGCGTATGCGATGGTTCCGTCGGCTCGCGTGGTGAACCACTCGGGGTGCTTGGCGACCCACGGATGGTCCGGCGATGCCTGCAGGGCCAGGTCAAGCGCTACCTCGAGGCCGAGCGCGCTGGCCCGGGCGACGAACGCGTCGAAGTCGTCCAGAGTTCCGAGATCGGGGTGGATGGCGTCGTGCCCGCCCTCTGGCGAGCCGATCGCCCACGGCGAGCCGGGATCGTCGGGTCCGGCCGTGACGGAGTTGTTCCTGCCCTTGCGCGCGGTCGTCCCGATCGGATGAACGGGCGGGAGGTACACGACGTCGAATCCCATCGCCGCGATGTCGTCCAGCCGCCGTGCCGCCGTCCGCAGAGTCCCGGGCACCGGCCTGCGCCGGCCCAGCGGGTCGACGATCGCGCCCTCGGAACGCGGGAAGAACTCATACCACGATGAGAACAGGGCCCGGCGTCGGTGCACTATCAGCGGGTACCAGGCCGAGTGGCTGGTCAGGTCGCGCAGCGGGCACCTGGCGAGCACCTCGGTCACTTCCCGCGTGAACGCGGAGGCCAGCCGGTCGACTGAGCGGCCGGGGCCGTCCCGCAGCCTGGCTGCCACCTCCTCGAACAGCCTGCGGGCCGCGCGGGCATCGGCCTGGCCCTCGGGGGAGGCGCCACGGACCGCGGCCCGCTCTTTGGCGGCCGCCTGCCGTGCCGCCCGGTCGAAGAGCAGCGCGCCCTCGGCGAGCATCAGGTCCACGTCCTGGCCGATCGGCACCTTGATCGCCGCGTCGTGCCGCCAGTGCGCGATCGGGTCGCCCCATGCCTCGATCCTGAAGTGCCACAAGCCCTCGCTGGTGGGCGTGACATCGGCGCCGTAGTGGTCGAGCCCCGCCCCGATCTCGCGGAGTGGTGCCAGCGGCTGGCGTCGGCCGACTGGATCACGCAGCACCACGCCGGCCCCGAGCATCTCGTGGCCTTCGCGAAAGACGGTGCAGGTGACCTGCATGGTCTCCCCGGTGACCGCCTTGGCGGGCCACTGCCCGCAGTTGACCAGAGGCTGCACATCAAGGATGGGGATCCTGCCGATCACTGAAGAAAGCTACCCGGCTCGGACCGTTCGCATGCACGCGGGGCGGCGCCGCTGCCTTCGGCCGCAGGGCGCCGCTGCCCTGCAGCCGCACGGCGCCGCTGCCTTCGGCCGCAGGGCGGCGCACCGGCGGGAGCCGGCGGATCGGCGGGAGGGCAGCGGATCGGACCGGGGAACGGGTCAGGCCGCCAGCCGCTGATGGCCGAAATGGCGGCGCACCGGGGAATCGCCGGCCGCACGCGCGGCCGGCGCGGAAGTGACGTGGAGTAGTCCAGCTGCAGGTCAAGGGCTTGCAGCGGGTAGCAAATCCGGCAAAGGATGGTCCTGCCCGGCGTTTTCGCCGATGACGCGGATCGTTTGGAACACTGGGTCCGCACGCATTAATGTCGCTCAGCGTGAGAGCTATCCGCAGGTTCATCATCCACCCGGCACTTCCCGAGCCACTCGCTCCGCTGCGAACGCTGCTGCTCAACCTGCGCTGGTCCTGGCACGCCCCGACGAGGGACTTGTTCGCCGAGCTCGATCCGGCGGCCTGGGATGCCTCGGGGCACGATCCGGCCGCCGTGCTTGCCATGATCTCGCAGCAGCGGCTGGCCGCCCTGGGCGCCGACCCGGGATTCCTGCGGCGGCTCAGCGAGGGAGTCGCCGAGCTTGAGGAGTACCTGACCGGCTCACGCTGGTATCAGTCGAGCGGCCAGCTGGCTGACGGGCCGACGGCGATCGCCTACTTCTCGCCCGAGTACGGCATCACGGCCGCGCTACCGCAATACTCCGGCGGCCTGGGCATCCTGGCCGGCGATCACCTCAAGGCGGCCAGCGATCTGGGGGTTCCGCTGATCGGTGTCGGCCTGCTGTACCGGCACGGTTACTTCACGCAGTCGCTGTCCGCAGAGGGCTGGCAGGCGGAGCGCTACCCGTCCAACGATCCGGCCGGCCTGCCGATCGCATTGCTGAGGGACGACGCTGGCACGCCGGTCCGGGTCACGGTAGGCCTGCCGGACGATGCCGGGCTGGCAGCTCATATCTGGGTCGCCAGCGTTGGCCGCGTCCCGCTGCTGCTTCTCGATTCCTACATCGAGGACAACGAGCCGCGGCTGCGTGAGGTGACCGACCGGCTTTACGGCGGCGGCGGCGATCACCGGCTGCGCCAGGAACTGCTGCTCGGGATCGGCGGAGTGCGGGCCGTCCGGCGCTACTGCGCGATCACCGGTCATCCGCAGCCCGAGGTCTTCCACACCAACGAGGGCCACGCCGGATTCCTGGGGGTGGAGCGGATCAGGGAGTACCTGGCCGATGGCGCCTCCTTTGCCGAGGCGATGGAGCTCACCAGGGCGGGGACGGTGTTCACGACGCACACGCCCGTGCCGGCCGGGATCGACAGGTTCGCCAGGGAGATCGTCGAGCGGCAGTTCGGCCCGGCCGGCGGCGAGCCCCCCGTGCCCGTCGACGAACTGCTGGCCCTCGGGGCCGAGACCTACCCCGGTGGTGACCCGGAGATATTCAACATGGCCGTCATGGGCATGCGGCTGGCCCAGCGGGTCAACGGCGTCAGCAAGCTGCATGGCGAGGTCAGCAGGGAGATGTTCACCGGCCTGTGGCCCGGCTTCGACACGGCGGAGGTGCCGATCTCCTCGATCACCAACGGAGTGCACGGGCCGAGCTGGGTGGCTACCGAGATTCTGAGCAGGGCGCAGGCCGGGCATGTCGCCGGGGCGGCTGACTGGCTCGCGGACAGCGGCCCGGCCTGGGAGGCCGTGGCCGCCGACCCGGCATGGATCTTCCAGATCCGGGCCGAGCTCCGCAGCCGTCTGGTGCTCCAGGCGCGGGCCAGGCTGCGTGCCTCCTGGCAGCAGCGGGGGGCCTCGGACGCGGAGCTGGCCTGGATTCGCGGCGCGCTCGACGAGAACGTCCTGACGATCGGCTTCGCCCGCCGGGTGCCTTCCTACAAGCGCCTGACGATGATGCTGCATGACCCTGAGCGGCTGACCGCGCTGCTCCTTGACCCGGACCGTCCCGTGCAGATGGTCATCGCGGGGAAATCGCATCCAGCCGACGACAGCGGCAAGGCGCTGATCCAGCAGATGGTCCGCTTTACCGATGACCCGGCGGTCCGGCACCGGATCGTGTTCCTGCCCGACTACGACATGGCACTGGGCCGGACCCTGGTCCAGGGCTGTGATGTGTGGCTCAACAATCCGCTCCGGCCGCTCGAAGCGTGCGGAACGTCGGGCATGAAGGCCGCCCTGAACGGCGCGCTGAACCTCTCCGTGCTCGACGGCTGGTGGGATGAGTGGTTCGACGGGGAGAACGGCTGGGCGATCCCGTCGGCGGACACGGTCGTCGACTCCAACCGGCGGGACGGCGTGGAGGCGACGGCCCTGTACGACCTGCTCGGCCTGTCGGTCGCCCCGATGTTCTACGAGCGGGGACCTGACGGCCTGCCACGCCGCTGGCTCGAGATGATCACTCACACGCTGCGCACGCTCGGGCCGAAGGCGCAGGCGACCAGGATGGTCCGCGAGTACACGACGGAGCTCTACCGGCCGGCCTCCCAGGCCTGCCGGGCCCTGATCGACGGCCCGGGCGGCGCGTTCGCGGGGGCGGCCGGGCTGGCCGCGTGGAAGCAGCGAGTCACCGCCGCCTGGCCCGGTGTGCGCATTGACCTGGTGGAGACCGACGACGGCGAGCAGAATCCCGGCTCGAAGCTGGCAATCCGGGCCGGCGTCGCGCTCGGCGAGCTTACCCCGGATGACGTGACCGTCGAGGTGGTGTACGGCCGGGCGGGCGAGGACGACGAGATCGCCGATCCGGTCCGGGCGGAGCTGGCGCTTGAGGCTCAGCCGGGCCCGGACTCGGTCGCATGGTATTGCGGCGAGGCCATCCTCGGCCCGCCTGGCCCGTTCGGCTACACGGTCAGGGTGCTGCCGCGACACCCGCTCCTGTCGGCGCCGGCCGAGATGGGCCTGGTCACGGCGCCAGCCGCGACAGCCGGAATGGTGAGCGGAGATCTCCGCTGAGGTACAGGCCGGCCACCCGCGCATCGTTATGGCAACGCGATGTGATTATAAAGTTACAGCGCGCAGTAAACCACTATGCTCCACTTAACGTCCTTCAAGCGAAGACATCAGGCGTGCCCGGCGAAATTTGTCGTCTTGCCGGGCAGAACGCCAGCAAAAACGAGGGTCATGTGACATCCTGTGATTCAACGGCTTCAATGAGTAGTGGCTTCAGTGGTCACTGACAGTTACTACTCAATCACCCCCGAAGTAAAACGAGAGGATCCGTTTCGTGAGAACCCAGATTAAGCCGGACAATCGTCTCCTCACTCCCGCCGAGGTCGCAGCCATGCTCCGGGTCGACCCGAAGACCGTGACCCGGTGGGCGCGAGGCGGCAAGCTCTCCTCGATCCGCACCCCGGGCGGGCACCGTCGTTACAGCGAGTCAGAGGTGCGAGGATTCCTGAACAGCTGGCAGGGAGTGAGTCTGCCTCGCGCGGTCGGTGAGTGACCCACGTGCCGATCCTGCGGCTAGCGTGAGATGAGAGGCCTGTCCCGGTGCGCCGGGCAGGCCTTTCATCGCGTCCCGGCGCCGGGGCGGCGCTCTCGGGCCGGACGGGCCGGCGCGTAAGATCGCCGGTGCGCGGGAGCGATCCTGCGGATTCCTACCTCAGCGGCGCCGGCGACGGCCGGCTGGCCGCAAGCGGGACCGGCGGAGGTACTGCATGGGCGAGTTCGTGCGGGTGGAGACCGATCAGGCGCTCGCGACGATCAGGCTGGACCGGCCGCCGATGAACGCGCTGAACGCGCAGGTGCAGGCCGAGATCGCGGTCGCTGCGGCCCAGGTGTCCGACGACCCGCAGATCCGGGCCGTCGTGATCTACGGCGGCGAGCGCGTGTTCGCGGCCGGTGCCGACATCAAGGAGATGGCCGACGCCAGCTACGCCAGCATGTCCGCGGGCAGCCGGCGGCTCCAGGACTCGTTCACGGCCGTGGCGCGGATCGGCAAGCCGGTGGTGGCCGCGATCACCGGCTACGCCCTTGGCGGCGGGCTGGAACTCGCGCTCTGCGCCGACTTCCGGGTCGCGGGCGAGAGCGCGAAGGTAGGCCAGCCGGAGATCCTGCTCGGGGTCATCCCCGGCGCCGGAGGTACTCAGCGGCTGCCGCGGCTGGTCGGGCCGGCCCGGGCGAAGGACATCGTGTTCACCGGCCGGTTCGTCGGCGCCGCCGAGGCGCTGGCGATCGGGCTGGTCGACAAGGTGGTCCCCGACGCCGAGGTCTACCAGGCCGCGCGCGACCTGGTCGCCAGGTACGCGGGCGGCCCGGCGGTCGCGCTGCGGGCCGCCAAGCAGGCGATCGACGAGGGTCTCGACACCGACCTGGACACCGGCCTGGAGATCGAGCGGCTGCACTTCGCCGGGCTGTTCGCGACCGAGGACCAGCGGACAGGCATGCGCAGCTTCGTGGAGAATGGACCTGGGAAGGCTACGTTCGCCGGGCGGTAGTCTGCGACTCATGCGGCGGCGGAGCAGGACGGGACTGATATGACCGAGGCAACTGGCGGCTTCCAGGCCGATGACGGCCTGTCCCTGGAGATGGTGACCGCCGCTCTGCGCGCCGACAGCTCGGACATCGCCATCTATGCCCGCGTGCTCACCGAGTCGCTCGGTGATTCGCTGCCGCCTGGCTGCGTGACCGTCGAGCGGAACCGGACCATGGCCGACCGGATGCAGAACCGCCCGGGAACCGTCACGAAGATCTCGGTCTCGCTAGGCGAGCAGACCATGACGCTGGGCGTGCACCGGGGCGCGCCGGTCGCGGAGATCTGCCATCAGGTCCGCGGCATCGTGCTCTCCCGCCAGACCGTGCCGATCGCCCAGTGGGCGGCAGAGCTGGCCAGAGGGCTGGTGGAGCACGCCGCGCAGAACGCTGAGGCGGCTACCGCGCTGCGGCGCCTGGTCGCGGGCGGCTAGACGGGCGTGCGCCAGGCTTACCGCGCCGCGCTCGTGACCGGAGCGTCGAGCGGGATCGGCGAGCACATCGCCAGGCTGGCGGCCGCGGACGGGGCGGGCTGGACGCGGTGGCCGCCGGGCGGCCGTGTGCGTGCCCGGGGTTCAGTACCAGGCAGTGACCGGCCTTTCGCGAATCGTCCAGCGCCAGGCGATTCGTTACGCCTTGAAGTCTGTCTGGCGGTGATAGTGCCCGCCGCCGGCGGCTCCGGCCGACCGCCAGGTTAGACGCCGTCCGTAAACTGAGAGGCCATGAAGGTGCAGGACCGGACGCCGGAGCGGATCGGGCCGTACCGTCTGCTCAGGCGGCTCGGCGAGGGCGGCATGGGCGTCGTGTACCTGGCAGCCGACGCCGCCGAGCAGCCGGTCGCGGTCAAGGCGCTGAGGCCGGTCCTCGCGGAGGAGGAGAACGCGCGGCGGCGGCTGGCCCGCGAGGTCGAGACGATGCGCAGGGTGCGCAGCCGCTACGTGGCCGAGATCGTCGATGCCGACGTGAACTGCGATCCGCCCTACATCGTCACCAGATACGTGCCCGGGCTGACGCTTGACGCGATCGTCCGCGAGGGCGGCCCGCTGACCGGGACCGGGCTGGCGCGGCTGGCCCGCGGGCTGGCCGAGGCGCTCGAGGCCATCCATGCCGCGGGCGTGGTGCACCGCGACCTCAAGCCCGGCAACGTGATGATCACCGATGGCGAGCCGGTTGTGATCGACTTCGGCATCGCTCAGATGCCGGAGACGACCAGGCTGACCATGACCGGCATGTTCATGGGCACCCCCGGCTACCTTGCCCCGGAGGTCATCGAGGGCAAGGACAGCGGCGCCGCCTCCGACGTGCACTCATGGGGTGCCACGCTGGCGTTCGCCGCGACCGGGCGGCCGCCGTTCGGCACCGGGACGTTCGAGACCATCTTCTTCCGCATCATGCACGGCCAGCCCGACCTCGATACGCTGCCCGCCGCGCTGAGCTCCCTCGTCCAGCGATCGCTGTCCCGCGATCCGGCCGTCCGGCCGACGGCGGCCGAGCTGCGCCGGTGGGCGGCAACGCTCGACCCGGTTGCCCTGGTGCCAAGTCCGCCGGCGCTGGTCGGCGGCGGCGCACGGGCCGGCGGGCCGGCCGCGACCGTGGACGGCCTCGCGGACACCAGGGCCGACCGGCCAGGCGGCCAGGTCCGGCCGCACTCCACCCGGCCGATGAAGACAGCGAGCCCGGGCGACGTACGCGATCTGCTGCCACCGGTGGACTACGGCCAGTCCGGCCGCCAGGCTGGCGCGGCTGGACTGGCCGATACCCGTAGCGGACCGGTGCCCGCGGCCCGGTACCAGGCGGCGCAAGCAGCGGCCGGGCCGGCGTGGCCGGCCGGCCCGGCGTGGCCGGCCGGGA
>DATNIU010000142.1:0-19719 GCA_035604275.1 Streptosporangiaceae bacterium
CTGAACGCGCTGATCGGGCTCGCCAAGCCGGGCACGTTCGGTGCCGATGTGTCGCACCTGAACCTGCACAAGACGTTCTGCATCCCGCATGGCGGCGGCGGTCCCGGCGTCGGCCCGGTCGCGGTCGCGGCGCACCTCACGCCGTTCCTGCCCAGGCACCCGGCGCTGCCGGACGTCGCGGTCGTCGGCCGGACGACGGGCGCCGACGGCGCCGCCGCCAGCGTGCAGACCGGCCCGGTGACCGCCGCGCCCTACGGATCGGCCGGCATCCTGCCGATCTCCTGGGCGTACATCACGATGATGGGCGCCGAGGGCCTGCGCCGGGCCACCGGAGTCGCGATCCTGAACGCCAACTACGTCGCCAGGCGGCTGAACGACTACTTCCCCGTGCTCTACACCGGCCAGGGCGGGCTGGTCGCGCACGAGTGCATCCTGGACCTGCGGCACATCACGGCGCGGACCGGCGTTACCGCCGAGGACGTGGCGAAGCGGCTGATCGACTACGGTTTCCACGCGCCCACGATGTCGTTCCCGGTGGCGGGCACGCTGATGGTCGAGCCGACCGAGAGCGAGAGCCTGGCCGAGCTTGACCGGTTCTGCGACGCCATGATCGCGATCGCCGGAGAGATCGCCAGGATCGGCTCCGGCCAGGACGACCCGAAGGACAACCCGCTGAAGAACGCGCCGCACACCGCCTCGATGCTGATCGACGGTGACTGGGCGCACCCCTACTCGCGGGCCGAGGCCGCATACCCCGCCGGCGGCGACCGGCGCGGCAAGTACTGGCCGCCGGTCCGCCGGATCGACGCCACCTACGGCGACCGCCACCTGGTCTGCTCCTGCCCCCCGCCCGAGGCCTTCGAGAGCTAGCCCCGCCCCGGCCCTGCCGCCATCCGTGACTGAGCGCCCGCCCCACCATGCCAGAAATGCCCCGGTTAGTCACTCGGACAGCAGGGCCACGCTCCACATAGCACGGATTTCAGTGATGTTAACACCCGTTTTATACTGGTATGTGCGCACGGACTCCGTGCTAAGTGGCGGCTGCCGCACCTATATGCCGGCCAGATCAGGTCCTGGGCTGGCTGGCCTGGATGGTGCGACCCTTCCACTCGCCGCCCCGGCCGGCGTGGTGGCGCCGGGCCGAGCTGACGGTCATCGCCGCGTACAGGACCGCGATCAGCGGCAGGGAGGCCGCCCGCAGCACCGACAGCCGGTACAGCCGGAGCACCGGCACGAACGTGATCGCCATCAGCGCCCACCCGGCCAGGCCAGCCGCGGCCAGCCAGCCCGCCCGATGGTCGGCACCGCCGGTCGGCCCGGTCCCGCCGGTTCCGCCGATCAGCAGCGCGAGGCCCGCAGCCGCCGCTGCCACCGGCATCAGGTAGAGCCAGGCCAGACCGATCACCGTCCCGGCCAGCGCGGCAACCGAGTAGCGCAGCTGTGTGTAGGCGCTCCTGGCGACCATGTCCCAGACATCGGCGAGGTCGCGGTACCGGCGGCGGCTGGTGACGTCGGCGGTGAACCCGAGCCAGCAGCCGCCCGGCGACTCCCGCTTCAGCAGGCCCCCCAGTGCCACGTCATCGATCCGAGCGCCGCGAATGCGCTCGAGACCGCCCGCCGCTTCCAGCGCCTCGCGGCGCACCAGCATGCAGCCGCCGGCCGCGGCCGCCGTTCGGGCACCGCGCCGGTTCACCCGCCGGAACGGGTAGAGCATGGCGAAGAAATACACGAACGCGGGGACGAGCATCCGCTCCCAGAAGGTGTCCGCCCGCAGCAGCGCCATCTGCGATACCAGCACCCGATCGCCCGACTCCGCAGCGCGCACCAGCCTGGTGAGCGTGCCCGGCGCATAGGCGATGTCGGCGTCGGTGAACAGCACGTACTCCGAGTCGCCGGCGGCGCGCACCCCCTGCGCCATCGCCCACACCTTGCCCGCCCAGCCAGGAGGGCACGGATCACCCTGGATGACCTGAAGGCTGGGCGCCGTCAGCGAACCGCGGCTTCCCTGCGCGCGGCGGCTCAGGCCGACGGCGGCCTGCGCCGTGCCGTCGGAGCTCTCGTCGTCCACCAGAACGACCGAGAATCGCCCGGGGTAATCCTGCGCCAGCAGCGTGGGAAGCGTCTCCGGCAGAACGGCCGCCTCGTTCCGCGCCGGCACGACCGCTGCCACGCTCGGCCAGGCAGCCAAACCGCCGGAGCCGACGGGATCATCGCGTCCGGCCGGGTCCGCCAGGCTCGCCGGGTCGCCGGAACTGGCCGGGCTCGCAGGGCTGGCCGGGCTCGCAGGGCTGGCCGGGCTCGCAGGGCTGGCCGGGCTCGCAGGGCCGCCGGAGCTGGCTGGCCTGCCGGCGCCGCCGGAGTTGGCCGGGCCGCCGCTGGGCGGGCTCGCCAGGACGACCGGCTCAGCCGGTAGTCGCTGATCAGTGCGCCAGTATCCACCGTGCCCGGCCAGTAGATAGAGCCACGCGATCATCGCTAGCGCACTGGCGGCAGTGGCGAACAGCATCAGCACAGCCTGGCACATGACCGGCCCCCGTCCAGACGGCGCCGTCTGGCCGCCCACCGGCCATGTGGCCAGGTCGCAGGCGGCCGGGTCGCTGGACAACGGGTCGCGGCCGGATCGCTGGTCGCCGATCGACGGGTCGCGGCCGGGTCGGCGTGGCGCGCGGTCGCGTGACTTCGGTTCGCGATAGCGGCTCGCCCGGTCGGCGTGCCACTCTCGTCACACCGACCACTCGCGGGAGGCTGTGATGAGAATTCTTGACGGCGCGGCGGGCTACACCCAGCCGGCTGCCGGTGCGATGACGCACTGGATTGAGCGTCTGCGGGTGCCCGACCTGAGCGTCGGCACCTACTCGATCCCGAGCGGCGGGATCGATGACCAGGCACCGCACACGGAGGACGAGATCTACGTCGTGACCGCGGGCCAGGCGATGTTCGAGGGCGGCGGCGACCGGGCGGCAGTCGGGCCAGGCACGGTCATCTACGTCCCGGCCGGGGAGGTCCATAGGTTCACCGACGTGATCCAGGACCTCGCCGCCGTAGTGCTGTTCGCCCCTGCGGAAGGGTCGCGGGTGCCCGTTTCATGATCACGCGACCTTCTCAGTCATCCTGACTGACCCGGGCTGACAGGATCACGTGATCATGGGCGATCCGGCTGACGGGCATGCAGACGCACCACAGCGGCGGTGCCGAAGAGACGCAGGACCGAGCGGACCGGGCATTCCCGCCGTGAGCCCCGATGACGGTGCGATAGCGGCAGACCGCGAATGGCTGCCCTGGCGCGCGCATAGAGTTGCTGCGTGGCAGATCCGGCGACCTACCGCCCGGCCCCTGGCTCGATTCCTGAGTCGCCAGGGGTCTACCGCTTCCGTGACGCGCACGGCCGGGTCATCTACGTCGGCAAGGCAAAGAACCTGCGGTCCAGGCTCAACTCGTACTTCGCGGACTTCGTCGGCATGCATCCGCGAACCCAGTCGATGCTGCGAGCCGCGGCGGGGGTCGAGTGGACGGTCGTCTCCACTGAGGTCGAAGCGCTCCAGCTCGAGTACTCCTGGATCAAGGAATTCGATCCGAGATTCAACGTCAGGTACCGCGACGACAAGAGTTATCCGTACCTCGCCGTCACCATGAACGAGGAGTACCCGAGAGTCACCGTGCTGCGCGGCGCGAAGCGGCGCGGCGTGCGGTACTTCGGGCCCTACTCGCACGCCTGGGCGATCAGGGACACCGTCGATACCCTGCTGCGGGTCTTCCCGGTCCGGACCTGCTCGGCCGGGGTCTTCCGGCGGGCCAGTCAGATCGGCCGCCCGTGCCTGCTCGGCTACATCGGGAAGTGCTCCGCCCCGTGCGTCGGCCGGATTGACGGGGCTGAGCACCGAAGGCTGGCCGAGGAGTTCTGCGACTTCATGGCCGGGCAGACAGGCAAGTTCACCAGGCGCCTTGAGTCCGAGATGCGTCAGGCAGCCGATGCCGAGGAATTCGAGCGGGCCGCGCGGCTGCGCGATGACCTGCAAGCGTTGCAGCGGGCGCTGGAAAAGCAGGCCGTCGTGCTGCCCGACGGCACCGACTGTGACGTGATCGGTCTGGTCGAGGATCAGCTAGAGGCCGCGGTGCAGGTGTTCTACGTGCGCGGGGGCCGCGTCCGCGGGCAGCGCGGATGGGTCGTGGACAAGGTTGAGGACATCAGCACCGCCGAGCTGGTCGAGCAGTTCCTCGGCCAGGTGTACCGGGACGATCCGGTCTCCCGCCAGCCAGATCACTCCGAGTCAGATCACTCCGAGTCAGATCACGCGGAACCGGATCACGCGGAACCGGACCGCGCGGAACCGGACCGCGCGGAACCGGATCAGGCTGGGCCGGCCCGGCAGCCGGGCATAGACGACCGTCACGCCTCCCGGCGACCTGACCGGCGCGCCGTGCCGCGAGAGGTGCTCGTGCCGGTTCTGCCGCCGGACGTCCCGGCGGTGCAGGAGTGGCTCGCCGCTCGCCGCGGCGGGCGTGTCAGCCTCCGGGTGCCCCAGCGCGGCGACAAGCGCACTCTGCTCGATACGGTCGCGAGGAACGCAGCCGAGTCGCTGGCACTGCACAAGACCAAGCGCGCCAGCGACCTGACCACGCGCAGCCAGGCGCTGCACGAGATCGCCGAAGCGCTCGGCCTCGCCGAGGCGCCGCTGCGGATCGAATGCTTCGACGTGTCCAACCTGCAGGGAACCCATGTCGTCGCCTCGATGGTGGTGTTCGAGGACGGGCTCGCACGCCGGTCTGAATACCGCAAGTTCGCTATCAAGGGCGCGGACGGTACGGACGACCTCGCCGCCATCTACGAGGTGATCACCCGCCGGTTCCGGCGCTACCTGGCCGAGCGCGGCGCTGGCCCGGGTACTCTGGCCGCCGGTGACGACGCCGAGGCCAGCGAGGGAGAGATCGCCGGCCAGGAAGAAGCGATCGACGGAGGGCGGCGCAAGTTCGCCTATCCGCCTGGCCTCCTCGTGATTGACGGCGGGGCAGGCCAGGTCGCCGCCGCCGTCCGGGCACTTGACGATCTCGGCATCGCCGGCATCGCGGTGTGCGGCCTGGCCAAGCGGCTTGAGGAGGTCTGGCTGCCCGGCGAGGACAGCCCGGTCATCCTGCCCCGGACCAGCGAGGGCCTCTATCTGCTGCAGCGAGTACGGGACGAGGCGCACAGGTTCGCGATCGCATATCACCGGGCGAAACGGACCGCGGCCCAGACGCAGAGCGAGCTTGACACGCTGCCGGGACTCGGGCCAGCGAGGCGGGCAGCGCTGCTCCGGCATTTCGGTTCGGTCCGCAGGCTGAGCCAGGCGACCGCGGAACAGATTGCCGAGGTCGACGGCATCGGACCGCGGCTGGCCGACATGATCGCCGCTGCGCTGCGCGGCCGCCAGACAGCGAGTCAGGGCATGGCAGGGCACAGCACGGGACAGTCAGATACGGGGGGACAGGACAATGGGTCATCGTAGTGCCGCCGTGCCTTCGGCGAGCAGCGCCGTCGATGGCGGCGAGGCATGACGCCGCACAGTAGCTCTCCCGAGATCGTGATCATCACCGGGATGTCCGGTGCCGGGCGGTCAACGGCGGCTAAGTCGCTCGAGGACATGGACTGGTTCGTCGCTGACAACCTGCCGCCGGTCATGCTTCCCACCATGCTGGATCTGGCCAGGCGGGCCAGGGGCCCGATTCCCAAGATCGCGGCGGTGGTCGACGTTCGCAGCCGGGCCTTCTCCACCGACCTGAAGTCCGCGATCACGGAGCTCAACGGACTCGGCGCGAATCCGTACGTGGTGTTCCTCGAGGCGAGCGACGAGACGCTGGTCCGCAGATTCGAGAACGTCAGGCGACCCCATCCGCTCCAGGAGAACGGCAGGATCAGCGACGGCATCGCGGCGGAGCGCGAGCAGTTGCAGAGCCTGCGGACTCAGGCGGATCTGGTGCTCGACACCTCGGCGCTCAATATCCACGACCTGCGGTCCCGGATGCGCGACGCCTTCGGTGACGAAGGCGAGACCGCCATCCGGGTCACGGTGCTCTCTTTCGGCTTCAAGTACGGCCTGCCGGTAGACGCCGACATGGTCGCCGACTGCCGGTTCCTTCCGAACCCGCACTGGGTTCCTGACCTCGCCCCGCAGACCGGCCAGGACCAGCCGGTCAGGGACTACGTGCTCGGCCAGCCGGACGCGATCGACTTCCTGCGCGCCTACACCGAGGCGGTCCAGGTGACCCTGGCCGGGTACGAGCGGGCGGGCAAGCACTTTGTCACGCTGGCGGTCGGCTGCACGGGCGGCAAGCACCGGAGCGTCGTGATCGCGGAGGAGATCGCGGCCAGGCTAGCCGGATCCTGGCCGGGGGTGCAGGTGGCACATCGCGATCTCGGACGTGAGTAAGACGGGCGACGACCAAGCTGGGCCGAGAACCATCGATTCTGACCGGCCGCTCCCCGCGGTGCCTGACGGGCCGCCTGAACGGCCCGGCGCAGCGGGACCAGCCGAGACGGACGGACTGGCCAGCAGGGACGGACTGCCCGAGACAGACGGGCCGACCGGGCCGGCCGGGAAAGACGGGACGGCCGGGAAAGACGGGCCGGCCGGGAAAGCGGGCGGGCGGCCTGCCCGGCGGCGAGTCGTGGCCCTGGGTGGCGGGCACGGCCTGTTCGCCTCGCTGTCGGCGTTGCGGCGCGTCACCCGCGACGTAACCGCGATCGTGACCGTCGCCGATGACGGCGGCTCAAGCGGCCGACTGCGCCGCGAGTACGGCGTGCTGCCCCCCGGTGACTTGCGAATGGCGCTCGCGGCCCTGTGCGGGGACGACTCATGGGGCACCACCTGGAGCAAGGTCGTCCAGCACCGGTTCACCGGCGACGGCGAGCTCGGCGGCCATGCGGTGGGCAACCTGCTGATCGTCGCGCTCTGGGAACTGCTCGGCGACACGGTCACCGGACTTGACTGGGTGGGACGGCTGCTCGGCGCGCACGGCCGCGTGCTGCCGATGGCCTCGGTACCGCTGGAGCTTGAGGCCGAGGTGGAGGGAGTTGACCCGGAGTTTCCCTGCCGGGTCAGCATCGTTCGGGGCCAGGACGCATGCGCGAAGACGACCGGGCGGGTACGGTCGATGTCACTGGTCCCTCCCGACCCGCCTGCTTGCCGAGAGGCCTTGCAGGCCGTCGCCGAGGCCGACTGGGTGGTGCTCGGGCCCGGCTCCTGGTTCACCAGCGTGCTACCGCATCTGCTGGTGCCCCAGCTGGCCAGTGCCCTGATCACCACGCCCGCACGCAGGCTGGTGACGCTGAACCTCGCGCCGCAGCCCGGGGAGACCGAGGGGTTCTCGCCGCATGCTCACCTGGAGGTGCTCGCCCGTCATGCCCCCCGACTGAGCTTCGACGTTGTGCTAGCCGACCGGGCCGCGGCTCAGGGCACCACCGCCGAGCTGAGCCGGGCCGCCGACCGGCTTGGCGGCCGGCTGGTGCTGGCCGACCTGGCCATGGCAGGCCGGCCAGACCGTCATGACCCGCGGCGGCTGGCCGGTGCCTTCGCGCGAGTATTTGAGGGGGAATGAGTGTCGTGGCGCTAACGCACCTGGTGAAGGACGAGCTCAGCCGGATCAGCGTGCTCAAGCCGTGCTGCAGGAAGGCTGAGGTATCGACGCTGCTGCGGTTCGCCGGTGGGCTGCATCTGGCGGCCGGGCGGATCGTCGTCGAGGCCGAGCTCGACACCGGCGCTGCCGCGCGCAGGCTCCGCAAGGACATCACCGAGATCTTCGGCCATTCCTCGGATCTGATCGTGCTCGCCCCGAGCGGCCTGCGGAAGGGCAACCGCTACGTGGTGCGCGTGCACAAGGAAGGTGACAGCCTGGCCAGGCAGACCGGCCTGGTGGACAACCGCGGCCGGCCGGTGCGCGGCCTGCCCAGGCAGGTCGTGGCGGGCAGCACCTGTGACTGCGAGGCAGCCTGGCGCGGCGCGTTCCTCGCGCACGGCTGCCTGACCGAGCCCGGCCGGTCGATGTCGCTCGAGGTGACCTGCCCCGGCCCCGAGGCGGCACTGGCCATGGTCGGCGCCGCCCGGCGGCTCAAGATCCAGGCCAAGGCACGGGACGTCCGCGGCGTGGACCGGGTCGTGGTCCGGGACGGCGACGCCATCAGCGCCCTGCTCACCAGGCTCGGCGCCCACGACAGCGTGCTGGCATGGGAAGAGCGCAGGATCCGCCGGGCGGTGCGGGGCACCGCCAACCGGCTGGCCAACTTCGACGACGCGAACCTGCGCCGCAGCGCCCGGGCCGCGGTCGCCGCGGGTGCCAGGGTCGAGCGAGCGCTGGAGATCCTCGGCGACGACGCGCCAGAGCACCTGATCGTGGCCGGCCAGCTGCGGATCAAGCACCGGCAGGCCAGCCTCGAGGAACTCGGGCAGCTCGCCGATCCGCCGCTGACCAAGGACGCCATCGCCGGCCGGGTCAGGCGGCTGCTCGCCCTGGCCGACAAGCGGGCCGCCGAACTCGGGATCCCGACCACCGAGGCACACCTCACCCCGGACATGCTGGCGCCCTGAGCGGCATCGCGGCCGATTTGCCCGGCCGGGGTTCGCGGTCTGACGTAAGTACTGGTCCTTGCCTACGGAACAGTAGGACAGCCACCATAGGTGGCGGAGAAGATAACGCATGGTGACCGGCCAGACGGCCGCAATCGGTGCCGCGAGGGGCCGCACTCGACATATCACCGCCACAACACAGGCACTGGCCAGCGCCTGTACCGCGATCCGGCGCGGTGGGCGTCAGGACCAGGATGCTGGCGGCTCGGAGGGGGGCGTGTCGGCCACCGGCTGGCCGTAGCGGGGCTGGCCATACTGAGGCTGGCCGTATCCAGGCTGCTGCGGCTGTCCGTACCCAGGCTGGCCGTAGCCGGGCTGCTCGTAGCCTGGGGGCGGCATGAACGGCTGCGGCGCGGGCTGCGGGAATCCCTGCCCCGCGTTACCTTGCGGGCCGGCGGCCGGACCGGCCAGCGGCTGGTTCACGACGATCTTGCCCCGGCGCGCGACCTGAAGCGGGATGCGGAAGCCGAAGAACGCGGCCAGAGCCCAGAACAGGTAGCCCAGGAAGTCCACGGACTTCAGCGTCAGCGACCAGACCGTGCCGAGATGAGCGAGCACCGTTCCCAGGCCGATGCCCGCGTGAACGAGAACGAAGACCGTCACGAGAATCGTGCCAAGCACGGCGCCGAGCAGCGAGATGACCGCGCTGCCCGCGGCTGCCGTCATGTCGCCCGGGCGGATCCTGGCGACGACCGTACCGACGGCCAGGCCGAGCACGACTGCCAGCACCGAGAGCTCGTGCTTGGTCAGGTAGGTGATCAGGCCCCAGACGACCGCCCCGACCAGAGCCACGCCAGCGCCGGCTGATAGTGCCATGGCAAGGCTGCGCTGCCGCGATGCTTGCGACGGCGGCGGCAGATAGGTCATCGGAAACTCCTTGTCAGGTTATTGTCCAGAAAGCCTAGAGGTTTGCGTCGGGGTGTCAATGTGGTCCTCGCCGGGCGCGGTCCTCCTCTGGCGCCGCGGCGGCCCCGTGATGGCCCTTCCAGGCCGGGCCAGGCTGTCCGGCCGGGCAGGGGAGAGCCCTGGCAGGCGTAACCGACGAGGTCCGGGCGGAGCACGCCGCCAGGGCTGGGAAGGGCCATCAGACCCTGGTTGAGGAGCATGTCGGCCCTGCGACCCGTGACGCCCCGATGTTAAGGTGCGCGTGGCGCGTGATCAGCCAGAGCGCATGAACATGCGCCGCCGACCGGGTATTTGCGTCGGCCAGAAACGGGCGAAGGGGAGCATCGCGGTGACTGTCCGGGTGGGAATCAATGGGTTCGGCCGCATCGGAAGGAATTTCTGGCGAGCCGTCTACGCCGATCATGCCGGGTCCGGCGGCGCGGCGGGCTTCGAGATCGTCGCCGCCAACGACCTCGGCGACATAGCTACGTTCGCGCACCTGCTCAAGTACGACACGCTGCTCGGGACGCTGGGCCTGGACGTGACGGTAAGCGACAGCGCCATCCAGGCCGGACCGCACACGCTCAGGTGGTTCGCCGAGCGCGACCCGGCCGCGCTGCCGTGGGCCGACCTGGGCGTGGACATCGTGGTCGAGTCGACCGGGCATTTCACCAAGGCCGCGGACGCGCGCAAGCACATCGAGGCCGGCGCCAAGAAGGTGATCATCTCGGCACCGGCGAAGGGCGAGGACATCACCATCGTGATGGGCGTCAATGACCGCGACTACGATCCGGCCGGGCACGACATCATCTCGAACGCCTCGTGCACCACGAACTGCGTCGCGCCGATGGCGAAGGTGCTGCTCGACAGCTTCGGCATCGTCAAGGGCCTGATGACCACGATTCACGCCTATACCAATGACCAGGTCATCCTGGACTTCGCGCACAAGGACCTGCGCCGGGCGCGAGCCGCGGCGCAGAACATCATCCCGACGACGACCGGGGCGGCGAAGGCCACGGCCCTTGTGCTGCCAGCCCTGACAGGCAAGCTGGACGGCATGTCGATGCGGGTGCCCGTGATGGACGGATCGGTCACCGACCTGGTCGTGCAGCTGGAGCGGGCCGCGACCGTCGACGAGGTCAACGCCGCCTACCAGGAGGCGGCGTCCAGCGGGCCGCTGAAGGGCCTCCTGCACTACACCGCGGACCCGATCGTCTCCTCCGACATCGTCGGCACTGCGTACTCGTGCACCTTCGACAGCAAGCTCACGATGGCCTTCGGTGACATGGTCAAGGTGATCGGCTGGTACGACAACGAATGGGGCTACACCAGCCGCCTGGTCGACCTGACCGCGCTGGTGGCCGCCGCGCTCCCCGGCCGGTCATGAGAGGGATCGCCGACCTGGACGTCGGAGGGCGCGTCGTCCTGCTCCGGTCTGACCTGAATGTGCCGCGTGACGGCGACGTGATCACCGACGACGGCAGGATCAGGGCCAGCCTGCCGACCATCACCGACCTGGCCGGCCGGGGCGCCCGGGTGCTGATCTGCGCCCACCTCGGCCGCCCCAAGGGGGAGGGATATGCCGAGCGCGCGGCGGGCGGCCCGTCGCTGCGGCCGGTCGCGGACCGGCTCGGCGAACTGCTCGGCCGGCCGGTCGCGTTCGCCGCCGATGTCGCCGGTCCCTCGGCCGCTCAGGTCGCGGCGTCGCTCGCCGACGGCGACGTCGGGCTGCTCGAGAACGTCAGGTTCGAGCCCGTCGAGACCAGCAAGGACGACGCGAAGCGCGCCGAGCTGGCCCGGCGGCTGGCCGCCATGGCCCAGCTGTATGTCGGCGACGGCTTCGGCGCGCTGCACCGCAAGCACGCGAGCGTCTACGACGTGCCCGGCCTGCTTCCGCACGCGGCAGGCAAGCTCGTGCTGGCCGAGGTCGAGGTGCTCAGGCGCCTGACGCATGATCCTGACCGCCCCTACGTCGTGGTGCTCGGCGGCGCGAAGCCGTCCGACAAGCTCGCGGTCATCGCGAACCTGCTCGATAAGGCCGACCGGCTGCTGATCGGCGGCGGGATGTCCTATACGTTCCTGGCGGCTCAGGGACTGCAGGTCGGCCGCTCGCTCCTGGAGGCCGACCAGATCGACCAGGTGCGCGGCGTGCTTGCCGATGCGGCCGGGCGCGGCGTGGAGATCGTGCTGCCCGTCGACCTCGTGGGCGCGACCGGCTTCGCCCCGGACGCCGAGCACGACGTCTTCCCCGTGACGGGCTTCCCGGCCGACCGGGAGAGCCTCGACATGGGCCCGGCCACCCGCGAGCTGTTCGCGCGCAAGCTCGCCGACGCGAAGACCGTGTTCTGGAACGGCCCGGTCGGCGTCTTCGAGTTCCCCGCCTTCGCCGCGGGCACGCTGGCCGTCGCCCAGGCGATCAGCCAGGTGCGGGGACTGACCGTGGTAGGCGGCGGCGACTCCGCGGCCGCCGTGCGGCAGCTAGGCTTCCCGCCAGGCGCGTTCGGCCACATCTCGACCGGCGGCGGCGCCAGCCTGGAATACCTTGAGGGCAGGACCCTGCCGGGGCTTGCGGCGCTGGCGGACGGCAGATGAGCCCGGGCAAGACGGGGCGCAAGCCTCTGGTCGCCGGCAACTGGAAGATGAATAACAACCACCTCGAGGCGATCGCGCTGACCCAGCAGCTCGCGTTCCGGCTGACCGACAAGGATTTCGACGCTGTCGATGTGGCCGTGCTTCCGCCGTTCACCGCCCTGCGCAGCGTGCAGACCCTGGTGCAGGGAGACAAGCTGCGGCTGAGTTACGGCGCGCAGGACGTATCGCAGCACTCCGACGGCGCCTACACCGGTGACGTGTCCGGCCGGATGCTGGCCAAGCTTGGCTGCAGCTTCGTGCTGACCGGGCACTCCGAGCGGCGGCAGTACCACGCCGAGGACGACGCTCTGGTCAACGCGAAGCTCAGGGCGGCGCTGGCGCACAGCCTGACTCCCGTGCTGTGCATCGGCGAGCCGCTGTCCGTGCGCCAGGCCGGCGGCCAGCTTGAGCACACGCTCGGCCAGCTTGACGGCGGGCTGGCCGGCCTGGCCGGGCAGCAGGTGGCGGGCGTGGTCGTGGCTTACGAGCCGGTCTGGGCGATCGGAACCGGGGAAGTGGCAAGCCCGGCCGATGCGCAGGAGGTCTGCGGGGCGATCAGGGACCGGCTTTCCGGCGACCATGGTCCCGAAGTGGCCTCCGGCGTGCGTATCCTTTATGGAGGGTCAGTAAAGCCCGACAACATGCCTGCCATCATGGCGCAGCCAGATATCGACGGCGCGCTGGTCGGCGGTGCGAGCCTCGATTACGAGGGATTCGTAAGGATCTGCCGGTATCGTGAGGCTGCCGCAACCGCCTGATCGGAGCGCCCGGAGGGACGAGCAACACGTGGTCATCGCATTCTCGATCGTCCTGATCATCTCGAGCCTGCTCATGGTGCTGCTGGTGCTGCTGCACAAGGGAAAGGGCGGCGGGCTCTCCGATCTGTTCGGCGGCGGAATGTCGTCATCGCTCGGCTCATCGTCAGTAGTCGAGCGTAATCTGGACCGCATCACGATCTTCACCGGAATCTTGTGGTTTGTCTGTATAGTCGCGCTTGGTCTGCTGCTGAAGTAAGCAGCGCCTCCGCACCTGGCCGCGACCGGCCGAACGTCAAGATCACCGCTTCAACGGAAAGAGGCGAGCAGTGAGCAGTGGAAACGCCATTCGCGGCAGCCGTGTCGGTGCCGGGCCCATGGGGGAGGCGGAGCGAGGCGAGGCGGCACCGCGGGTGAGAGTGTCGTTCTTCTGCTGCAACGGCCACGAGACGGTACCAAGTTTCGCCAACGACGCGGCGATCCCGGACGTCTGGGACTGCCCGCGGTGCGGTGTTCCGGCCGGCCGCGATGCCACCAGCCCGCCTAACCCGCCGCACGCCGAGCCTTACAAGACCCATCTCGCCTACGTGAAGGAGCGGCGGTCGGCGAACGACGGCGCCGCGATCCTGGCCGAGGCCCTCGACCGGCTCCGCAAGGGCGCCTGAGCGCGCCTGGGCGCCCGCCCGCTGGGCTCGCGATGGCCGCGCCCGATCTCCGGCCTCAGCGCCTTCCCGGTCGCGGCTCAGGGCCGCACCTGCGCAGTTATGCCTGGATGGCCTTCGCGGCGCGCAGCACGATGATTGATCTCGCCGCGATCGGGACCGCCTGCCCTGCCTTGCCCGCGTCGGAGAGGGTGGCTGGCGCCACGACGCGCTGGCCGGTCAGGATCTGACTGGGGCCGGGGCTGGCCGTCGTCACGGCGGCCGCGGTGTCCGCCACGATCTGCCACGACGTGCCCGCTGAGCCGAGGTCGGCGGGAATGGCGAATCCCACCGGATCGCTGTGCGCGTTGATCAGCAGCAGGAAGTCCGTGTCGGTGATCCGCTCACCGCGGGGCCCTGGCTCGGTAATCGCATCGCCGCTCATGAAGACGCCCAGCGACCTGGAGAACCGGGTGTTCCAGTCGTCGCCGGTCATCTCCGTGCCGGACGGGGTCAGCCAGATGATGTCCCGCTGCCCGTCCGTGGATCCGCCCGCCTGGCCGCTGAAGAACCGCCGCCGCCGGAAGACCGGATGTGCCCGGCGCAGGGCGGACAGCGCGCTGACGAACTCGATCAGGTCGGAGTGCTTGGTCGCGGCGTCCCAGTCGACCCATGAGATCTCGTTGTCCTGGCAGTAGCTGTTGTTGTTGCCCTGCTGGGTCCTGCCGAGCTCGTCACCGGCCAGCAGCATCGGGATTCCCTGCGAGCAGAAGAGCGTGACCAGGAAGTTCCTGACCTGGCGCTCCCGAAGCTCGTTGATGTCGGGGTCGTCGCAAGGCCCTTCGGTACCGCAGTTCCATGACCGGTTGTCGTCGGAGCCGTCCTGATTGTGCTCGCCGTTGGCCTCATTGTGCTTGCGGTCATAGCTGACCAGGTCGGCGAGGGTGAACCCGTCGTGACAGGTGACGAAGTTCACCGAGGCGATCGGGCGCCTGGCGCTGGTCTCGTACAGGTCGGCGGAGCCGGTGAGCCGGGACGCCAGCTCCGGCAGTTGGCCCGGTTCGCCGCGCCAGTAATCACGCACCGTGTCCCGGTATTTTCCGTTCCATTCGGTCCACAACGGCGGGAACCTGCCGACCTGGTAGCCGCCCTCGCCCACGTCCCAGGGCTCGGCGATGAGCTTGACCTGGGAGACCAGCGGATCCTGCTGCACCAGGTCGAAGAAGGCGGACAGCCGGTCGACATCGTGCAGCTCCCTGGCCAGCGCGGACGCCAGGTCGAACCGGAATCCGTCGACGTGCATCTCGTCGATCCAGTACCGGAGCGAGTCCATGATCAGCTGAAGGGTGTGCGGGTGCCGTACGTTCAGGCTGTTGCCGCAGCCCGTGTAGTCCAGGTAGACCGACGGGTCATCGTCGGCGAGACGGTAGTAGGCCGCGTTGTCGATACCGCGGAAACTGAGCGTCGGCCCGAGCCTGGCCGCCTCGGCCGTGTGGTTGTAGACCACATCGAGTATCACTTCGATGCCGGCCTGATGCAGGGCCTTGACCATCGACTTGAACTCGGCGACCTGGCCAGCGGGAGCTGTCCCGGCCGCGTAGCCGTTGTGCGGCGCGAAGAAGCCGATCGTGTTGTAGCCCCAGTAGTTGGTCAGCCCGCGCTCGACAAGCATTGGCTCGGGCACCGCCTGGTGCACCGGCATCAGCTCGATCGCGGTGACGCCAAGGCGCTTCAGATGCTCGATCACGGCGGCCGAGGCCAGGCCCGCGTAGGTGCCCCTGAGCTCGGGCGGAACTCCGGGGTGGCGCAGGGTCAGCCCGCGGACATGCGCCTCGTAGATCAGAGTCTCGTGATAGGGCGTGCGGAGCTGCTGATCCCCGGCCCAGTCGAAGTACGGGTTGATCACCACATTCCGCGGCATGAACGGGGCGCTGTCGTCGGTGTTCATCACCGCCGGATCGCTGTTCCCTTGCACGTAGGAGTAGAGCGCCGGGTGCCAGCTGACCTGGCCGTCGACCGCCTTGCCGTAGGGATCAAGCAGCAGCTTGGCCGGGTTGCAGCGATGGCCGCGCCTGGGCTCGTAAGGACCGTGCACCCGGAATCCGTAGCGCTGGCCCGGGCCCACGCCGGGCAGATAGCAGTGCCAGACGAAGCCGTCGACCTCGATCAGCCCGATCGCCTTCTCGGCGCCGTCGTCGTCGAACAGGCACAGCTCAACCGCCTCGGCGACCTCGGAGAAGAGCGCGAAGTTGGTTCCCGTGCCGTCCCAGATGGCACCCAGCGGGTAAGCGGTTCCAGGCCAGACCTGCATTCAGCCGACCTTACCTGGGAATGACGGTCCTGGAACGCTCAACGACCGCAGCGAGATCAAGTCCGGCAGGAAGCATGCCAAACGGAACTCCGGGGCCAGCTGGGGCGCCCTGGCTGACCTGCGCCAGCCTGGAAGCGCAGAACGCGTCGCTGACCGCGGCCGGCGCATGCCGGACGAGCAGGGCCGCCTGAAGGACCGCGGTCATCTGGCCGGCCAGGCGGCGGGCCCCGTGCTGCGCGGTCAGCGGATCGGCGGACGCGACCTCGGCCAGTTCACGCCAGAGCTGACCGGCCGCCTGATCGAGCCGCTGGTCGGCGCCGGCAGCCAGGCCGACCTCGGCGCGCAATGCGTCCGAACTCTCAGGCGACCGGGCAAGCGCGCGCAGCATGTCAAGCGCGGTGACATTGCCCGACCCCTCCCAGATGGAGTTCAGCGGGGCGTCCCGGTACAGCCGGGGCATGGCTGACTCCTCGACGTATCCGTTCCCGCCCAGGCACTCCAGGGCTTCCACCGTGACCGCGGGCGCTCGCTTGCAGACCCAGTGCTTGGCCGCTGGCAGCGTGAGCCGCAGCAGCGCCGCCTCGGCCGCGTCACCCCTCGCGGTCCGGTCGGCCGCGCCTGCCAACCGGAACGCCAGCGCGGTGGCCGCCTCGGACTCCAGGGTCAGGTCGGCGAGGACGCTGGCCATCGCCGGATGCCGCGCGAGCGGCGCGCCGAAGGCGCGGCGGTGCTCCGCGTGATGCACGGCTTGCACGCTGGCCTGCCGGATCGCCGCGGCGCTGCCTAGCAGGCAGTCGAGCCTGGTCGCCGTGACCATCTCGATGATCGTCGCGACGCCGCGGCCCGGTTCGCCCACCGGCCAGGCCACGGCGCCGTCGTACTCGGTCTCAGCCGATGCGTTCGACCGATTGCCGAGCTTGTCCTTGAGCCGCTGAAGGTACATGGCGTTGCGGCTGCCATCGGGAAGCACCCGGGGAAGCAGGAAGCAGGTCAGGCCTCCGGGCCTGCCCGCCGCCTGGGCCAGAATCAGGAAGAGGTCGCACATCGGCGCCGAGCAGAACCACTTGTGCCCGGTGATCAGGAAGCTGCCGTCCCCCGCGGGCTCAGCCCGGGTGGTGTTGGCCCGCACGTCCGAGCCGCCCTGCTTCTCTGTCATCGCCATCCCGGCCAGCAGCCCGGCCTTGCCCTCCGGCACCCGCAGGCCCGGATCGTAGGACGCGGAGGCGAGCAGCGGCTCAAGGCGGCCGGCCAGGCCGGGCGCGTGCCGCAGCGCGGGGACCGCGGCGTAGGTCATCGAGATCGGGCAGCCGTGACCGGCCTCCGCCTGGCTCCAGACGTAGAACTTGGCCGCGCGGGCGACGTGCGCGCCCGGCTTGGCGCTGGCCCAGGGTGCGGCGTGCATGCCATGGCCGACCGCCGTCGCCATCAGCTGATGCCAGGCCGGATGGAACTCGACCTCGTCGATCCGGTTGCCGAACCGGTCATGGCTGCGCAGCACCGGCCCGTGCTCATTGGCCAGCCTGGCTAGCTCGATGACGTCGGAGGATCCGGCCAGCTCGCCGATCTCGTGCAGTTCGGGCAGGACCCAGCTGGCGCCCTGGCCATCAACCGCGGTCAGCAGCGCGGGATCGGCGGCCATATCGTGCCCGGCAAGCGGCGGAACCTGGTTGGCTACGTCGTGTGTCGCGTGCCCAGGACCGGGATGGACTGTCACCGTATCGGGCCAGATCAGGTGTGGATGCCGCACTCGGTCTTGGCGGTGCCTGCCCAGCGCCCGCTGCGCGGGTCGGCGCCCGGCGCCACCTGGGCGGTGCAGGTACGGCAGCCGATCGACGGGTAGCCGTCATAGACGAGCGGGTTCACGAGCACGCCGTGGGAGGTGATGTAGTCGTCGACCTCGTCCTGGGTCCACTCGACGATCGGGTTGACCTTGACCATCTCCCGCCTGGCGTCCCACTGGACCACGCGGGTGTCCGTCCTGGCGTCCGTCTCCTCGCGGCGCACGCCGGTGATCCACGCGTCATAAGGCTCGAGCGCCTGCTCGAGCGGAATGACCTTGCGCAGGTAGCAGCACAGGTCGGGGTTGCGCGCGTACAGCTTCGGACCAAGCTCGGTGTCCTGCTCCTGCACGGTCGTCGGCGGGGTCACGTTGATCACGTTGACCGGGTAGACCACCGCGACGGCGTCCCTGGTCCCAATGGTCTCGGCGAAGTGGTAGCCGGTATCCAGGAAGAGCACGTCGATGCCTGGCGCCTGGCGGGAGGCAAGGTCGATGATCACCGCGTCCGTCATCGACGACGTGATGCAGAGCCGGCTGCCGAATGTCCGCGCTGCCCACTTGATCACTTCGTCGGCGGGCGCGCCCTGCAGCGCCTGCGCAGCCTCCGCGGCCAGACTCTCCATCCTGCGGGCCTCCTGCCTGGCGGCGGTCCCATGATCGGGTTGCCGCGGCCCTGATGGCCGGGGCGCGGGGGCGTTCAAGCGATTTCCCTGGTAACACAGTAGGCGCAAACAGCACAGAACGCACGCATTGTCGGAATAGCTGCGTGGACCACGGCCATCTCCTCCCGCTGCGCAGGCCTTCTGGCCTGTGTCGTCCCAGGTGCGCGGGCACCTGGCTGATCAGGCGATCCGCGTCGGTGGTGCGGTGCGTCTAGTCTGCTATCCCGTCTGCGCAACCATCTCGGAAGTCCTGGTTATTCCGGCTTGCCCACCGCGGCGGCCGGCCAACCCGGCGATCAGCCCTGCCGGATCCAGCCCAGGGTGATTCAGCCTGCTGTGCGCGCGGCTGATGCTGGCAATCACACCAGGTGCCGCCCCTACAGGCCGCATGTTCCTGGCGGCGGCAGGACAGGCATACCATGGGTTTATTGTTACCGGTGTCAAGATGACGGTGTTAGCCGTGTCCAGATGACGGGCGCGCTCGGCCCGGCCGAACGCGCCCGAAGCGGCATCAGGCCGCGTTGGCGTTCGCCCGCCGCATCCGGCGCCGCCGCTCAGCAGAGCGCTCGTCCTCGTTCAACCCGCCCCACGTGCCGTACTTCTCAGGACGGCTGACCGCATAGCCTAGACAATCGGATCTTACCGGACAGGAGGCACATAGCGCCTTGGCCTTGCGCTCGCGAATGTCACGCTCTGGCTGCCGCTCGCCGTCCGGCCCGAAAAAAAGCACGACATCCTCGCCATGGCAGGCGGCTCGGTCCTGCCAGCCCCAGTTGGGCCGCTGCAAAAGGACGGCCTGACGGCGTACCTCAGACATGAAAAACTCTCCTCAACCAGCTCGCCGGTAGAACTCGCCTAGCGGAGCACCCGGCTCGCTGGACGCAAAAATTGTGCGATGCGGCAATCGCCCCGTCGCATCATGCAAACGCCTCGCAGCGCTGAAGTGTTCCCTGGCCGTCGCCGGTTCGGATACCCTCGCCCAGTACGGATGCCTCGCCCCGAGCCCGATGCCCGCGCCCGGCACCGGAACTCAGATCTTCCCGTGAGCGGCATCTTTCACAACGCCAGAGGCGAGATCTTCACCCGGTGGGCAGCAGGGCCGACGAGTCTACAACGTCAGCGCACCGACGAATCATCATGCCATTGGCCGTGTTGCTGCATGGTCAAGATAGCGATTCTCGCCTGAGCAGGAGCGGAGAGTAACCGCGGGGGTTATCCAGGCCGGCGCCGCGCTGCGGCGCATTCGGGCATGGGGTCATGCGGGCCGCCGGGCCGCCGGGCCGCCGGGTCTCCGGGCGTCCGGGTCTCCGGGCGTCCGGGTCTCCGGGATCTCGGGCCTCCGGGCGTCCGGGCGTCCGGGCGCTCGTGGCCTCGGGGCCGCCGGGTCTCCGGGTCTCCGGGTCTCCGGGTCTCCGGGTCTCCGGGTCTCCGGGTCTCTGGGATCTCGGGCGTCCGGG
>DATNIU010000143.1:0-58652 GCA_035604275.1 Streptosporangiaceae bacterium
TTGGTCAGGCCACGGACAGCCAGCGCCGGGGCGCGTACCTGCCCGTCTGGTGCCGTCAACCTCTCCGGGCTCACGAAGCGGTCACCTCGCATGGTCAGCGAGCCCGATCTCAGGCCAGTTGCCAACGTCGGCCTCCTCTAGGTCCGGGATCGGCTCGTCGCGTGCCGCCCCGGTCGCTTGCCGAGTAAAATAGATATCACTATGATAAGCATGTGCAATCAGATGAGTCAACCCGAGGAGCGACCGATGGTCGGCATGGTCCAGCTGGCCCTACGAGCTGCGCAGCACTAACGCCCAGATCGAGTTCCTGCTCCGCCGGGCCATGGCCGACGCTGGACGGCTGCCCGGCCGGGCCGGTCCGATCGCCCGCGCCGCCGCCCCAAGGCCCGATACCGGCAGGCCATCCTACGGCGCTGGCCAGCCGGGCTGACGCGCCCGCGACCTGGGCCGCGGCCTATGACGGCGGCGCCTCGCCGCGGAGGTGGCTGAGGTAGGCCTCGCCGCGTGGCGACAGCCGGTAGCCAGTGTCGAGGCTGATCGTCAGCCCGAGCTCCTTCAGCCGCCGGACATGGATCTTGAAGTCCGGCCGTGCCCATCCCAGCGCTTCGGCCAGGACGGTCGACACCGTGCCGGGATGATCGGCGATCTGCTCGAGAACGGCCGTCGTCCACGGCCCGCGCGTGCCAGAGACGTCCATCCGGGCCAGCCGGGCGGTCAGCGCGGCGAGCTCCGCCGCGGTCAGCGCCTGGCTGGATGCCAGCGCGTCACGGGGATCAGGCTCGTGGGCCCGCCGGAAGCGGATCCGGTACAGCGGCAGATGCGGCTCACCCCGCAGGTCAGCCAGCAGCTCACCGACCGTGCCGTATCCGGCCTGGCCTGCCTGGGCGGCGTCGATGTCGGCCGTCCCGACCACATCGACCGAGTCCACCTCGATCAGGCCGGCGCCGGTGCGGTAGCGGTGCCCGGCCACGACCTGGCAGCGCTTCCAGCGCCGGAACGCCAGGACGATCCGGCCCTCGTGGATCCCCTCCCTCAGCCGCCGCTCGAAGAGCACGCGCGCAGTCTAACGCGCTGCGGCAGCTGGCCCGCCGCGCGCCCGAGGGCCGGATTCTCCCCGGCCGGCGCTCCGTGCCTGGCTACGCTGGACGGTGCGGGGAGCGAGCCGATCCGCGACCCCTGGCGCTTCCGGCTGGCCGCGCCTATCCGGGCTGGCCCTGTTCATGCGGCCTCTCATCGGATATTGGTCTGCCGGGAGACCGACGACGACCTGCTCACCCTCAATCTCGGCTAACAGGGGGTCGCTTTGATGCGTGACTGGCGCTACCCGGCGGTTGGCGGCACGCAGGACGTGTTCTTCGAGCGTGCGGCGGCGCGGTCGCTGCCGACAATCATCGCAGGGGACGGCGTCTACCTCATCGATGATCGCGGCAGGCGCCTGCTCGACGTCTGCTCCGGTCCGTTTCTGGCCGCGCTTGGCCAGGGCAACGAGCGCGTGCTCCAGGCCATGCTGGAACAGGGCAGGACGCTGACCTACACGTACTCGAGAACGACCAGGCATCACGCCAACGCGGCGCTCACCGAGCGGCTCGCCTCGCTGGCGGGCGCCGGGTTCGAGCGGGCGCACCTCACTTCGGGGGGCTCGGAGGCGGTGGAGATGGCGCTCAAGTTCCTGCGGGCCCACGCCGTCGCGACCGGACAGCCCCAGCGCCATCGCGTGATCTCACTGATGCCCGGCTACCACGGTGCCACGCTCCAGACGCTCGGCCTCAACGGCGACGTCGGCGCGCCGGCGCTGTGGGGCCCGATGGCCGTGTACTCGGAGAAGATTCCCGCCCCGCTCACGTTCCGGGCCGCCAGCCCGGAGGCAGCGGCCGCCGCGAGCCTGGCCGCGCTCGAGGAGGCAGTCGGCCGGATCGGCCCGGACCAGGTGCTCGCGTTCGTGCTGGAGCCGATCGGCGGTCAGGCCTGCGGCGTCAACGTCCCGCACTCGTCGTTCGCTCGCGGGGCGCGCGAGATCTGTGATCGGCACGGCATCCGGCTGGTGTTCGACGAGAGCGTGTGCGCCTTCCGTACCGGGCGCTTCCTCGCTGCCCACCTGATCCCCGACGCGCTGCCCGACGTGGTCGTGCTCGCCAAGGGCCTGGCCGCCGGCTACGCGCCGCTTGGCGCGGCGCTGATGCCCGCGGGCCTGGTCGAGGAGCTCGCCGCGACGACCGGTTTCGCCGTCACCCACTCCTATGACGCGAATCCGATCGCCTGCGCGGCCGGTGCTGCCGTTCTCGACGAGATCGTCGAGCACGACCTGATCGAACGCGCCGAGCTGACCGGCGGCCAGCTGCGGGCCGGGCTCGATGCCATCGCGCAGCGCTCGCCGCTCGTCGGCGACGTCCGCGGCCGGGGATTGCTGCTCGCGATCGAGCTCGTCGCCGACAAGGACACCCTCGCGCGATTCCCCGCCGACGTCGACCCGGGTTCGGTCGTCCTGCGCCACGGCCTCGACCACGGGCTCCTTCTCTACTCCCGCCGTCAGAACAGCGGGCGCTTCGGTGACTGGCTGCTGATCGCCCCGCCGCTCGTGATCAGCCCGCAGGCGTGCGACGACCTGCTCAGCGCGCTCGAACTGGCTCTCGCCGCGGCGGTCGACGAGCTCCTGCCCGCACCGCGCGGCGGATAGCGAGGTCAGCGACGAGGTCTTCGCGGCCGGGAGGCGTGCGACTCGCGTCGTGTCCGCCGCTGGGCGGCCCAGCTGGCCGCGCTCGCCCGCGCCGCCGGGTAGCCGCCGCTCCGGTGATACTTGAGGCATGGCGGATAGTTCTGGACCGGTTGATCGTGTGCTCGCGGGCTTGCGCGGGGCCGGGTACCTGGCCGACACGAAGGTGGGCACGATCGTTCACCTGGCGGCCGAGCTCGGCAAGCCGGTCCTGGTTGAGGGCCCGGCCGGGACCGGCAAGACGCAGCTGGCCAAGAGCGTGGCGCTGGCGGCCGGCCGGCGGCTGATCCGGTTGCAGTGCTATGAGGGCCTGGATGAGTCGAAGGCGATCTATGAGTGGGATTACCGGCGTCAGCTTCTGCACCTTCAGCTCCAGCAAGGCGCCGGCACCGGGAGCCTGACCGCGGCCGGCATCTTCGGCGAGGAGTTCCTGCTGAGCCGGCCACTGCTGGCCGCGATCCGCTCGGAGGATCCGGTGGTGCTGCTGCTCGACGAGGTCGACCGGCTGGACATCGAGAGCGAGGCGCTGCTGCTCGAGGTCCTCTCTGAGTACCAGGTGTCGATTCCTGAGCTGGGGACCGTGACCGCCCGCCACATCCCGCAGGTCTTTCTCACCTCGAACAACAGCCGCGACCTGTCCGAGGCGCTCAAGCGGCGCTGTCTCTTCCTGCACCTGGGCTATCCCAGCGTGGACCGCGAGGCGGAGATCGTCCGCCTGCACGTGCCGGATCTGGCCGGCCATCTCGCCCGTGAGATCGCCGAGCTCGTCGCGCTGCTGCGCAGGGCTGATCTGAAGAAGCCGCCGTCCATCGCCGAGTCGCTGGACTGGGCGAGGACGCTGCTGACGCTCGGCGCTACCGAGCTGACCGACGACATGACCAGGCAGACCCTGTCGGTACTGCTGAAGTACGAGCGTGACATCGACACAGCGCTGACCGAGCTGCGGATCTAGACGTGCAGGTCATGCTTGCCGCGCTGGTGGACGAGCTGCGGAGCGCGGGGATCGAGGTCTCGGTCGGCGAGCACATTGATGCCGCGCGCGCCCTGTCCCGGATCTCGCTGCGGGACCCCGATGTGGTCAGGGCGGCGCTGCAATGCGCGCTCGTCAAGCGGGCCGAGCACCTCGCCACGTTCAATCTGCTGTTCGAGCTCTACACCGCCGGCCGGTCGCAGCCGGGAGCCGAGCTGGTCAGGGCGATGACCGATCGGGAGCTGCGGGATACGCTGCGCGCGGTGATCGGCTCGGACGATGCCCATGTCCTGCGCCTGCTCGCCGATGAGTACGTCCGCAGATTCGGCGGGCTGGAGCCCGGCCGCGCGGTGGCCGGCGTGTTCGCAGCCATCGCCGTCAACGAGGCCGCCGACCTCACCGGTATCCGGGCCGAGCTGCTCGCGGACTCGGCCGGCCTGCCCGGCGCCGATGGCCAGGGCGGTCAGGGCGGCCAGGGCTCGGGCGGCTCGGGCTGGAGCGCGTCCGGCAGCCTGCGCGGCCGGCTCGACGAGGCGGACGCCGACCGGGCGATCGCGGGTTTCCGCGCGGACCTCCAGGCGGCCGTCCGTCGCGCTCTGGTCGCTGACCGCGGCGCCCGTGCCGTGCGAGCCACCATGCGGGTCGGGCTGGTCGAGGACGTCGACATCGTCAGCGCGTCAGCCGCCGAGCTCGAGGCGATGGTCGCGGCGATCGGGCCGCTGGCCCAGCGGCTGACCCACGTCCTGGCCCAGCTAGCCATGCACCGCAAGCGCAGGCTCAGCGTTCGCGGGACCCTGCACCGGGCCATGGGCACGGGCGGGGTTCCGTTCCGGCTTGCCACCGAGCCGGCCCGGCCGCCGCGGCCGGAGATCGTGGTGCTCTGCGACATGTCAGGCTCGGTGTCCGCGTTCTCGCGGTTCACCCTTGACCTGCTTGTCGCCCTGGACAGCCGGCTCAGCAGGCTCCGGGTGTTCTCCTTCGTCGACGGCCTGGCGGAGATCACCAGCCTGGTGCGGGAAGCGCGGGCAGCCGGCCGGCGGCTCGGCCCGGGGGAGGCCGCGAGGGGCGCCATCCGCCACGGCGGCAGTTCCGACTACGGCTTCGTCATGCGCGAGTTCGCCAGCCAGCACGCGCACCAGCTGACCCGGCGGTCGGTGGTCCTGGTGGTCGGCGACGCCCGGACGAACTACCTGGATCCCGCCGAAGCCGCCTTCGCCGAGATACACCAGCGGGCCGGCCAGGTCTACTGGCTGAACCCCGAGCCGCGCAGGTACTGGAACGAGGGCGACTCGGTGATCGGCCGCTATGCTCCCTGGTGCGCTCAGGTCAGGGAGTGCCGCACGCTGCGGCAGATCACGGGCTTCGTCCAGTCCCTGGCCGCCGGGCCGGTCGCAGCCAGCAGCGCAGGCCAGGCGGATCGCGTCCTGGCTGGAGGGCGCCCGTAGCGAACGCGGCGGGCAGCACGGGAATCGCGCCGCCAGGCTGGCCGGTCATTTTGCGCTTCCTGACCCTAATGGCACTAACCTGATGCCGTGGGTGGCCTCCTGGAGCTGGATGGGCTGACCCGTCGGTACGGGCCGGTCACTGCGCTAGATGATCTTTCCTTTTCTGTTCCCGCTGGTCAGGTGATGGGGTTCCTCGGACCGAACGGGGCCGGCAAGACAACCACCATGCGCGCCGTCTTCGGCCTGACTGACCTGGACGCCGGCACGGTCAGGTGGAATGGCGCCCTGGTCGGGCCCGCCGAGCGCCGCCGCTTCGGCTACATGCCCGAGGAACGGGGCCTGTATCCCGGCATGCTCGTCGGCGAGCAGCTCGTGTATCTCGGGAGACTGCACGGGATGAGCGCGACGGACGCGGCCGCCGCCGCGCGGGCCTGGATGGAGCGGCTCGGGCTCGCAGACACCGAACGCGCCAAGGTCGAGTCGCTGTCACACGGCAACCAGCAGCGTGTCCAGCTCGCGGCCGCGCTCGTGCACAACCCGGAGCTGCTCATCCTGGATGAGCCGCTGACCGGGCTGGACCCGGCGGGAATCGACGCGATCGCAGGCGTGCTCGCCGGGCAGGCTAGGTCCGGCTGCTGCGTTCTGTTCTCCAGCCACCAGCTCGACCTGGTCGAGGACCTCTGTGATTCGGTCACGATCATCGACCACGGTCGGCTCGTCGTGACCGGGAAGGTCGATGACCTGGCCACCAGCGGTCCGCGCCGGCTGGTGGTGCGGGTGGACGGGGACCGTGACGCGGCCTGGGCCAGGCAGCTGACCGGAGTCTCGGTGTCCGATGTCGACCGGGGCGCCGTGCGGCTCGTGCTCGACGAGCCGGCGGACAGCGAATCGGTGCTCAAGGCGGCGATGGCCGCTGGACGGGTCACGGAGTTCGTCGTCGAGCGCCGCCGGCTCTCGGAGGTCTTCAGGGAGGCGGTGGCGTGAAGCAGCTGATCCGGGTGATCATCATCGTGGTGGTCGCGGCCGGGGTGCTGGCTCTGAGGCTGTGGCGGCGCGGCCGGAGAGGCCGGCCAGCCCGCCCGGCGGGGACGGCTCGGGGCGCGGCGCTCGGGCGGCTCACCGGCTACACCGGCCTGGTGGCGGCGCGCGAGATACGACAGCGGATCCGCGGCCGGATGTTCCGGATCGGGACGCTGGTGATCCTGGCGGTCGTGGCGGCGGTCATCGTGATTCCGGCGCTGAACTCGGGCAAGGCGCAGACCTACCGGGTCGGCGTGGTCGGTGCGCTATCGGCCCCGCTGCGCGCGGCCGTCGTCGCCGCCAGCAGGAGCATCGGAACCACGGTGCGCCTGGTTCCCGAGGCCGGCCTGGCGGCCGCCCGCGCTGACCTGCGCTCGGGCCGGGTGAGCCTGGTCATCCTCGACGCCCGTGCCGTCGAAGTGAGCAAGCCGGTCTCGGCCACCGATACCTCGACGTCCGGCCAGCTCGTCCGCGCTGTCTCCACGACCCTGGGCGTGGACGAGGCAGTCGAGTCCGCCCGCCTGTCGGCTGCTCAGGCCGCGCGGCTCGCCTCCGCCAGGCCGCTCCCCGTGACCAGCCTCCAGCGGGGATCAGCCAGCACGAGCGGGCGCAACACCACGACGGTTGGCCTGGTCCTCGTGTTCGTGATGCTCACCCAGTACAACGCCTGGACCCTGATCGGGGTGATGGAGGAGAAATCCAGCCGCGTAGTCGAGGTGCTCCTGGCCGCCGTCCGCCCGGTCGAGCTCCTGGGGGGCAAGGTGCTCGGCATCGGACTGGTGGCGTTCGCTCAGGCCGGCCTGGTCGTCGCGTTCGCCCTCGTTCTCGCCAAGGCCGTCGGCTCCGACCTGCTGCACGGCACCGCGCCAGTCGCGCTCGCCAGCACGCTGGCATGGCTGGTGCTCGGGTATGCCTTCTACTGCTGGGTATACGCGGCCGCCGGGTCGATGGCAGAACGCCAGGACCAGGTACAGAGCCTGGCCCTGCCGCTTAGCCTCCCCCTTATCTTCGGATACGTCATCTCGCTGACCGTGGCCAGCTCGGGAAACCCGTCCACCTTCTTCGACGTGCTTGCCTACCTGCCGCTGACCGCGCCGTTCGCCATGCCCGCGCTTGTCAGCCTCGGAGCAGTCACCTGGTGGGAGTTCGCCGCCTCGGCGGCGATCAGCGTTGTGTGCACCGTCGGTGTAGCGAGGCTCGCCACCGGCATCTACCGCCGGGCCATTCTTCGCACCGGCCGCCGGGTGCGGATCCGCGAGCTCGTCTCCGGACTGGCCAGGTAACAGGCCGTCAGGCCGATGCGTTCCCGATGGTTCCCGGCGGGTCGTAGCTCGGCCCGCCGTAACCGCCGCGATCGGACGTCGCCCTCAGATCACCTGCTGTTCAGCCTGGCGTCACCCCGGGCGCTTAGAGTCGGGCCGATCGCAGATCGCGATCCGCACGCGGACTGGCGACAGGGGATGCACGTGATGCCGATCGATGCCGGCTCCGCCGGATCGGGGTCGAAGACCAAGGCGCCGGCTGCCGCGACCGCGTCCTTCCGGGCGCAGGACCTGACCCTGAGCTTCGGGCCCCGGGCCATTCTGTCCGACGTGTCGGCAGAGTTCCAGGCGGGCGCCGTGACCGCGCTGATCGGGCCGACCGGCTCGGGCAAGACCACGCTGCTGCGCACGCTCAACCGGATGAACGACAAGGTCACCGGATACCGCCACGCGGGCGACGTGCTGCTCGGCGGACTCAGCATCTGGCACCCGTCGGTGGAGGTGATGTCGCTGCGGCGCAGGGTCGGGATGCTCTTCCAGCGGCCCAACCCGTTCCCCATGTCGATCATCGACAACGTGGTCGCCGGAGCGCGGGCGCACAAGCTGGCCAGCCGCCGCGAGCTGAGGGAGATGGCCAGGCACCGGCTCACCGAGGTCGGGCTCTGGGACGCCGTCGCCAGCCGGCTCGGCGACTCCCCGTTCCGGCTCTCCGGCGGCCAGCAGCAGCTGCTCTGCCTGGCCCGGGCGCTGGCGGTCAGCCCGCAGGTGCTTCTGCTCGACGAGCCGACGTCCTCGCTTGACCCGGTCGCGACGGAGTCGATCGAGGCGCTGATCCGGACCCTGGTACCCGCCCTGACCGTCGTGATCGTGACCCATAACCTCGCCCAGGCGCGCCGGGTCTCCGACCGGACCGTGTTCCTGAACTCCGGACGCCTCGTCGAGCACGGCGAGACAGCGCAGGTCTTCGGCAGCCCGGCCGAGGAGGAGACCGCCCACTACGTCGCCGGCCGCTACGGCTAGACCGGGCGGCGCCGCGGGAGCCGGCGCCGGCCTAGCCGGCCAGACCAGGTCTTGGCGCCGGGCCGGCCTGGGCGAGCCAGCGGAATCCGGCGATGGCGCTGCCGGCCAGGATGGCCCCGGTCACGAGCCCTGCAGCGGCGGTGAGCGCGCTGCCGGTAAGGGCCACGGCGAGGGTGATCGGAACGACGATCAGGAGGATGCCCGCGGCCAGGTGGCCGGTCGTGCCAAGCTGTGCCCGCAGCCAGAGCAGCAGCATGCCGATGGTCACCGAGATTGCCGCGACAGTCAGGTCAGGCCTGCCGAGCGCCGCGAGGAGCAGCGGCAGCGCGCAGCTCACGGCGAGCTGCGCGATGGTCGCGATCGTGATGTCACGGTCGAGCTTCCTGGCCGCTGGCCCGCGTGGCCGGGGCGCCAGCCCCTGAGTTGTCGCGACTCCCCACGCGGCCAGGCCGCACGCGCTGGCGGCCAGCACCGCGGCGATGGCCAGCCGCGAGGGCCATCCGGCGGCGATCGTTCCGCGAGCGAGCCACAGCGCGGCGAACGCAAGCTGGAACAGCGAGCCGTTTCTGGCGACCAGGCGCTTCCATGCCGCCCTCGCCTGAGCTGTGTCATCAGGGGTCGTGAGACGGGTGCGTGCCTCGGGCATAGCTGTCTTCATGGCTGATCACTCCTTTGACGCCACTGGGTGGCGGTGGCTGCGAGCTGCCTGACCGCCATCGGGCGGCGGCGGGGCGGCGGTCAGATAGGGCTCGAGCACCGCCAGGATCAGGTCGGCGCCCCTGGCGACTTGCGCGGGATCGGCCGGGTCGCCGGTCACGTCTAGGAAGGACAGCCAGTTCTCGCTGACCAGCCAGATCGCGACGGCCAGGTCCGCGGTGGTCCGCGGCGGCCGCGGTGCCCTGGCCGCGCCCTGCGCCACGAGCTGATCGCCGAAGGCCAGCCACTGTCCGAGCCTGCGCTCGTAGACGGCCTGGTAGGACGCCCGTAGCTGCGGGTCGGCCTGAAGCAGGGCGAGAATCTCGCGGCCGAGGAAGCGGTACGCGGCGGCCAGGTCCATGCCCGTTGCCACGTTCTGGCGGAGCGTTGCCAGGTTCTGCCGCGCATCGGGACCGGGCTGCCAGAGATCTTCGTGCGCCGCTGCGTAGTCGGCGTGCAGTGCCCGGATGATCTCCGGCTTATCGCGGAAGTGGTAGTAGAGGTTCCCCGGGCTGATACCGGCCTCGGCGGCGATGTGGTTGGTGCTTACTGCCGACGAACCTCGCTCGTTGAACAGCCGCAGTGCCGCTTCCAGGATCCGGCGGCGGGTGAGATCCGACTTCGGCAGCCGTCCCTGCCGCGTCCTCGGGGCGCCACTTCTAGTGCTCATACTCTAATTAGAGTACGTACTCTAAACAATGTCAAGCGGCTGTCTCACTCGTGTCCGGCGGCTGGGCCCGGCCGCCGGACAGAGCGCAGCGGCGCAGTGGGTAGCGGCGCAGCGGCGCAGTGGGTAGCGGCGCAGCGGCGCAGGGGGTGGCGGCGCAGCGGCGCAGGGGGTGGCGGCGCACAGCGTAGCGGCGCAGGGGGTAGCGCCATCGCGAACGGAGCGGCCGGGCCGCGGCGAGCGGCCCCGACCGTACCGGACGGGAACCGCGCCTGCGGTTAGTCGGCGTGCCCGGTCTGGCGCTCGATCTCGCGCTTGACGTCGCTCTCCGAAATCGGCTTGTGCATGAAAGTGAACCATCCGTGCGTGCCCAGAATCGCTGCCCACCCGATGATCGGGTAGATGATCCAGCTGTTCCACACGTCATGGATCCCCGAGCTCTGGCTGAATCCGTTCGTCGGCCAGCCACCCGCGTTGTGGTACTCGGTGATGGCCCAGATGGCCACGAGAATGATCATGCCGATGACGGAGGCGACCGCGTTGAACCGGAAGCGGCGTCTGCGCTCAATCTGCTTGATCGCCAGCTCGCGAGCGAGCTGGTCGCTGTGAGCAGTGGAATCGGAGTCGATGCCCGCAGGCCTGTCATCGACGATAGTCGGCATCTCGACCCCCTCCTTCGCGTTGGGAGCTATCGAGATTCGCTCGATAGCCCAGTACTCCTCGCTTACAGGATGACCCGAGGCGGCCCGGACCCGGCAGGGGCATATGTCACCTGTCTCCGGGCGAACGGCCCGCGTGGCGTCCGCCGGGCCGGACGTGACCGGGCCAGGCAGCCGTGGCGGCCCTGAGCCGGTGACTCAGAGCCGCCACGGACGACATCACGCTGACTTACCGCATGCGGTCAGCCTTTTGTTATGCCAAATTCTCCGACGGCGAAGCCGTCATCGCAGGTGATCGTGATCGTCTTCAGGCGGACTCCGCCGGTCGCGTAGAAGCCGACGTAACGCGCTCCGGCCTTGCCGAATACCGTCCGCGGGCCCGACGACACCCCATTCTGGGCGGTCGCCGTCAGGTTGAAGGTCGAGAAGGTATTCGGCTCGACGTAGAGGAAGAAGGCCACCGTCTTAGCTGGCAGCGTCAGGGTGACCTTGCTCTTTCCCGCCGTCACGGTGTAGTAGACGGATCCGGTGTAGCCGTTGCTCCAGGTCCTCCATCCGTGATGGACGCGCAGGTGCTCCAGGCTGGGCGCGAACTTCAGCGCACCGGTCGGTCCGGTGACCTTGCTGACGCGAATGTTCAGGGCCCGGGAGTCGGCTCGGAAGCGCACCGTCTTGTACGGGCCGAGATCCGCGGGAGGCTTCTTGACGCCCGGCCTGCCGACGAAGATCACCTTCGGCTGGCGGAGCACGGTGGCGAGCTTCACCGCGATCGGAGACCCGAGTCCGCTGGCCAGGTCATATCCGGCGGTCGCCGGGTACGCGCCCTGATGGGTCCCCGTGTAGTCGTTGTTGCCCGTGGTGACGTCGTTCAGCAGCCCCTTGGGCAGCGCGTAGAGCTGCGGGTCGAGGAATCCTTCCCAGGTGGCCGGTGAGTGCTGTGAGTCGATGTCGGCGAGCATCGCGGCCCACAGCGGGGTCGCGGCGCTCGTCCCGCCGAATGACTGCCATGACCCGGCGTAGAAGATGACGTAACCATGCACCGGATCGGCCGACGCCGTGACATCGGGCACCTCCCGGCAGTTACCCTTCGCCGCGTGGCAGGGCGCGCCGCTGCTGTACTTATTGACGACGCCCGGTCCCTTCTGCCATGCGGGCATGGGCCAGACGCTGGAGATGCCGCCGCCGCCCGCGCCTTCGGTCTTCGCCGCCTCGTTCCACACCTGCTCCGCCGGCTTGGGTCCGAGCGCGGTCAGGTCGGTGCCGCCCACCGAGGTCACGAACGGCTGGGCTTCCGGGTCAAGGACAGCCAGCTGCTTCTGCGACGCGATCGCTCGCTGGCAGCCCTCGGAGCCGCTGTCACCCGATGCGGCGAAGACCGAGATCCCCTCCGACGCGGCCTCCTCGAAGATGGTGTTCTCGCTCGCGATCAGCCCGGGAGCGAGACTGCTGACGATCGACTCGCAGAGCCCGTAGCTGATCGACAGCACCTGGGCCCGGTCATCATCGATGATCCTGGTGTCCTCGTCGATGGTCGACTTCGCGTAGTTGGCGCCAGGAGCGTTATAGACCAGGATGCTTGCCTTGGGCGCCAGCCCGATCGCGGTCTCGATGTCGAGAGTGGTCTCATCGCCCGGGCCGGGGCTGGCGCCGCCGTCGACCTTGACACCGGAGACCGACGCGGACGTCTTGTAGCAGGACTGGAAGGCGGAGATGTCGCTGGTCTGCCATGGCTGAAGCTCGAACAGCGCGATGGTGGCCCCGGCTCCCTCGTGCTTCTTGCTGTACAGGCCGGTCAGCGAGTAGGCCTTCGCCAGCTGGTTGTAGGTCCAGCCGCCGGCCTTCTTGCTCGCGACGGCCGCGGCCTTGCACGGCTGCGGCCCGCTGACGGCCGGGGCGCTGGCCGCCACCGGCGACAGGGACGTCCGCGGCCTGGCCGGGTCGGGCACGGTGATCAGGTTGTTCAGCCCGATGACGGCCTGGGTCACCCGCGCGACCGAGGCAGGCAGTGTCGGCGCCGACGTATTCGCCGTCGCGATCCGGCCGGTAGCGAGCCGGTAGCTGGCAAACCCGGTGCGCAGGGCCGCGCTCGCCTGTGCCACCGTGGCGGTAATCGGGATCACCAGGTTGTTGGAGCTGATCCGGCCCGGCGACAGGCCGATCTGCCGCAGGGTGGCATAGACCCGCTGGACGGCGGCGGGAGTCTGGCCGAACCGGCTGGCGAACTGGCCGGCGCTCAGGAAGTGGCGGTAGGCGACCGACCCGGGCTCGGACACGGCCGTCGCGAACCGCTCCAGGCCGCGAGCATCTCTCGGCCGCAGCACGACGTCGAACTTGATGGCGGCGGACGGGGACGCTGGCCCCACCGCGCGAGCACCCGGCGGGATTCCAGGCGCGCTGCCCACCGTCTGCCGGAGACCGCCCGCCTGGTCGGCGGCCTGCTGTCCGGCGGGCGCCGCCATCGCGGGAACCGCGCCGGCCAAGGCCGCGCACAGCGCTCCGGCGCCAATGACAGCTGCTGCCCGGGAAGGTGGCATCTTCCCGCGGAAACTTCGCACCATCGTTTCTCCCCACCTGTCGGATGTGCCGGTAACGGCCTCTAGATACAGACGCGAACCTTGCGCGGATGTATGACACTGAAAGTGAATTTCGTCTGGTGGTGTGGTACTTAACGGTCTATAACGGCTGGTTACTCCAGCGGTCCCCGTGCGGCCGGCCCGCGGGACCTAAGCCCCCGCCGTGGCGACCTATGGCCCTGCCCGGCGGGTGAGGCGGGCCATACGATCGGCAGATGACCGAGGCCGGCAGCGCGTACATGCGGGCGAGCGACGCGTTCTCCTGGTATATGGAACGCGATCCCGCGCTGCGGTCGACGGTGGTCGCCGTGGTCTGGCTGGACCGCGCGCCCGACTGGGACATGCTCGCCGCCCGCGTCGACCGGATATCCCGGTTCGTGCCGTCACTTCGCCAGCGCGTCGTGGAGTCCCTGTTCCGCCTCACTACTCCCCGATGGACCTACGATCCGCACTTCGACCTGAACTGGCATCTGCGCCGGGTCGCCGCTCCCGCGCCCCGCACCCGGGACGCGGTGCTCGAGATTGCGCGCAGGTCGGCGATGGGCGCGTTCGACCGGGACCGTCCGCTGTGGGAGCTCACCGGCGTCGAGGGCATCGAGGGCGGCGAGGCGGCGCTGATACTCAAGATCCACCACTCGCTGTCCGATGGCGTGGGCGGCATGCGGATGCTGATGGTCATATGCGACCTGGAGCGCGAGCCGCCAAGCCTGGGCGAGATGCCGCCGGCGCCGCCCGGCGAGACGCTGGACCTGCGCGCCCTGGTTACCGGCACGGTCGGCTCGATGGCCGGGCGCACCGCCAGCCTGGCCTGGCGCGGGGCCGGGCTGGCGATCCCGGCGCTGATCGGCTACGCGCGCAACCCCGTCGGCAACGTCCTTGGTGCCGCCGCGATGGCCCGCTCGGTCTACCGCACGGCCGCGCCGATCCTCGACACTATGTCGCCCCTGATGCGGGACCGCGCGATGACCCGCCGCCTGGCCACGATGGAGGTCCCGCTCGAGGCCATGAAGCTGGCGGCCAGGACCGTCGAAGGGACAGTTAACGACGCCTACCTGGCATCCGTCACGGGCGGGCTGCGCAGGTACCACGAGCGCCACGGCGCGGTCGTCGGTTCGCTGCGGGTCGTCATGCCGATCAATATCAGGACCGAGGGGGAGACCGGCTGGGGCAACCGGATCACCCTCCAGCGGCTGACCGTTCCGGTCGGGGAGCCGGACCCGGCCGCCCGGATGCGGCTGCTGCACCGCGTCACCGGCGCGGCCCGCAGCGAGCCTTCGCTCCCGGTCACCGACGCCATCGCCGGGGCGCTCAACATGCTGCCAGCCGGTTACGTTGGCGGCGTGCTCAAGCACGTCGACTTCCTGGCGAGCAACGTGCCGGGCCCGCCCGTGCCGATCTTCGTCGCCCGCAGCAAGATCACCGGATTCTTCGCCTTCGGTCCCACGATCGGCGCCTCGCTCAACACCACTCTCCTCTCCTACGGCGGCACCTGCGATATCGGCATCAACATCGACACCGCCGCGGTGCCAGACCCGGACGTCATGATCGAGTGCCTTCGCGAGGGCTTCGCCGAGATCATGGCCCTGGGCGCCACCGGCCTGGCCCGCGCTTCCTGACGCCGCTCCGGGGCGCCCTCCAACCTCCCCTGGCTCCGCTGTTCGTGCTGGCGGTCGCCGGCATCCCGCTCTGGATGACGCTCAGGCACCCGGACGACGCACCCGGACGACGCACCCGGCCGCCCCCGGGCCCGCGCTATCTCGCCGGCTCCGTGACGGTCATTTCCTGACGGTGCCGGTCCGTGCGGGACCGCCGCCGCCTTTACTGCTCGGCGAGGATGGCCTCGAGCTCAGCCAGCGGGTCGCGAACGACCGGGCCCCTCGTCCGCACCGACGCGCGGCGGATCGTCCCGGCGAACGGGAACGGCGCCGTATAGCCCGTGCCGACGGCGGGTCCCCACTCGTAGCCGCAGGTAAGCCCGGCTCCGACGCCATTGAATCCGGACGGCGTGAACACTCCGATCGTTCCCCGTCCGACCTGACGTCCGTCGCAGCTCAGCACGCCGATACCGCCCGGGCCGTCGTCCTTGGTGAAGACGAACTCGATCTGGTGCGCCCCGGCCCCGATCGCCTCGCCCGATTCAACCGTGTGCCGTTCCTTGCCGTAGAGGTTGTGGACGTAGCGGATCTTCCCGTCGAGGATGTGCAGCGACCATCCGCCGAGGGCCGAGCCCATGGCCAGCAGGATGCCGTCGGTCCTGCCCGGATCGGCGATGACGACGTCGACGATCAGCGCGTGCGAGCGGTTTCGCACGTTCACCGCGACCGATTCGGGTACCTGGGCGCCGCCGGGGAAATAGCGGAACACCTCACGTGACCGGCGCCGGTCGGGCTTTGGATGAACAAGGGCCCACAGCACCCGGTTGTCGAGCGGCAGGACCTGGTTCCGCCGCGCTTGCGCCCACCACAGCTCGATGAGGCCGGCCAGGAGGTCCGGATGCTCCCCGGCAAGATCGCGTGACTCGGACAGGTCCTCGGCGACGTGGTAGAGCTCCCAGACGTCGGAGTCGAACGCGGCGTTCGGATTGGCGTCGTCGTAGAGCGGGCCGACCGGGTGGAAGGCGACCGCCTTCCAGCCCTTGTGGTAGATCGCCCGCGAGCCGAACATCTCGAAGTACTGAGTGACGTGCCGTTCTGGCTGGCCGGCCCCGTCGTCGGCGAGGAGATAGGCGAAGCTCACGCCGTCGATGCCGGCCTGGCTGACCCCCTCGATCTCGCCGGGTGGCTCGAGGCCGGCCAGCTCAAGCAGCGTAGGCAGCACGTCGATCGCGTGGGCGAACTGGTGCCTGATCGCGCCCGGCGAGATGGCGGCAGCCGCGCCCGCGCCGCGCGGAGCACTTGCCCGCGGCCAGGCGACGATGCAGGGATCGGCGACGCCGCCCTCGTGGACCTCGCGCTTCCAGCGGCGGAACGGCGTGTTGCCGGCCATCGTCCAGCCCCACGGGTAGTTGTTGTGCGTGAGCGGTCCGCCGATCTCGCCGAGGCGGGCGTGCATCTCGTCCTTCGACGCCGGGTCCAGGTTCACCATGCGCACGTCGTTGATCGATCCGTCGGCGCCGCCTTCGGCACTGGCACCGTTGTCGGACACCACCATGACGATCGTGTTGTCCCGGTCGCCGAGATCCGCCAGGAAGTCGAGCACCCGGCCGATCTGCTCGTCGGCGTGCGACAGGAATCCGGCGAAGCACTCCATGAAACGGGCCGCGACCTCCTTCTGCCGCTCGTCCAGGCAGTCCCAGGCCGGTACCCAGTCCGGGCGCTGTGACAGCACGGTCGTGGCCGGCAGCAGCCCCGCCGCGAGCTGGCGCTCGAAGGTCCGCTCCCGCCACGCGTCCCATCCGAGGTCGAACCGTCCCCGGTAGCGCTCGCGCCACCTCGGCGGAGGCTGGTGCGGTGAATGGCAGGCGCCGGTGGCGAAGTACAGGAAGAACGGCTTGTCGGCATCGACGGCGCGCAGGTCTGACAGGAACTCGATGGCGCGGTCGGCCAGGTCATCGGTCAGGTGATAGCCGTCCTGGATGGAGGCAGGCGGCCGCACCGAGTGGTTGTCGTGGTACAGCGCGGGGACGAACTGATGGGTCTCGCCGCCGTGAAAGCCGTACCAGCGGTCGAAGCCCCTGGCCAGCGGCCAGGTGGCCCGCGAGGCGGCCATGTTCGTCTCGTCCTCTCCGGACAGGTGCCATTTGCCGACCGCGTAGGTGGCATAGCCGTTGGCACGCAGCATCTCGGAGAGGTAGCCGTTCTCCCTGGGCGGCTTGCCCCAGTAGCCGGGATACCCGACCGCGAGATCGGTCACCCTTCCCATCCCGCTCCGGTGGTGGTTCCGTCCGGTCAGCAGGCACGCGCGGGTCGGCGAGCACAGCGAGGTCGTGTGGAAGTTCGAGAGCCTGACGCCAGCGGCCGCCAGCCCGTCGAGCACCGGAGTCTCGATGTCTGAGCCGTAGCAGCCAAGCTGGGCATAGCCGACGTCGTCGAGCACGACGAGGACCACGCTGGGTGCTCCGGGCGGCGGGGTCGGCTCGGCGGGCCACCACGGCACGGAATCTCGCCAGTCCCGGCCGATCTGACCACCGAAATCCTGACCCAATCGTCGGCGTCCCTTCTCAGCGACCTCTCGGTAGCGTGGATGCGTGGCGGGCGAGCGTGCGACAGCTAAGGCTAAGCGCACCCTGCTGGACGTGGCCCGCTATGTCCTCGGTATCGGCGTGGGGGCCGTCGTCCTCCTGCTGCTGCTCGGCAAGCGCGGTGAGTTCCTGGCGGCGTGGCATCAGCTCAGGCACGTCTCGATCGCCTGGGTGGCGGCCGCGGTCGCGGCCGAGGCACTGTCCCTCGGGACCTTCGCGTACCTCCAGCATCGGGTCCTGCGGCTGAGCGGCGCGAGCATCCCGATCGGGGCACTGGCGATCCTTACCCTGGCCAATAACGCCATCGCGAACACGGTCCCCGGCGAGCCCGCGGTCTCCAGCGCCTACCGCTACCGCTACTACAGGCGACGCGGGGCCAGCGGGGCGAGCGCCGGCTGGACGATCTTCACGATCCTGATCGCCCAGGCGATCGGCATGTCGCTGCTCCTCCTGCTCGGCGTCGCCGTGGCACTGGCGGGCAGCACGAGTGCCAGGAATACCGGCGCCGCAGCCATCGGGCTCGTGATCGTCGCCGGAGCGGGAGCGATCCTGGTCCGCAGGGACCTGGTCCTGCGGCTGGCCAGCGCGTGCGTGCGCGCGCTGCGACGGCTCACCGGGCACCCGCGGGGCAGCATCGGCGCGCGCATCGAGGCGACGCTGGCGCGGATGCGGGAGATCCCGCTCGCCGCGCGATCGACCGCCGGGATCGTCGCCCTTGCCGCTGGCGTGTGGACCTGCGACTCGCTCTGCCTGGTCTGCAGCTTCGGCGCCGTCCGTGCGGCGATCCCTTGGTACGGCGTGCTCCTCGCGTACGGCGTGGCTCAGGTGATCGGCTCGCTCCCGATCGTCCCCGGCGGGATCGGCATCATCGAGGGCAGCCTCGCGGTCATCCTGGTCGCCTACGGGGCGGGCCGGGTCCCCGCCGTCTCGGCCGCGCTGACCTTCCGCTTCGTCAGCTTCTGGCTCGCCATCGCCGTCGGATGGATCAGCGTCGGGGTGATAGCGCGCCAGATGCGCCGGAGAAGGCGCCAGACGGATGAGGCATCCGATCCCAGCCATCAGGTCGTCACCGCTCTCCCGCCTGATGAGCCGACGTCAGTCGAACACATATTTGATTGAACCGGTATGCTGAGCGCGTGACCGTGACCTTCCAGGCGTCGCTGCTCGATGCCGAGCGCGAGTTCGGGCTGGGCGACCTCGGCGAGCTGACGCGGACGGCCCTGGTCGATGGCGCGTGGATCGACCTGCTGCCAGGCTGGGTCCGGGGCGCGGACGCCCTGTTCGGCCGCCTGGCGCAGACCGTTCCCTGGCGCGCCGAGCGGCGGAGGATGTACGACAGCGTGGTCGCCGTCCCGAGGCTGCTCAGCTACTACGGTCAGGGTCAGCCGATGCCCGATCCCGCCCTGGAGGAGGCCAGGCTCGCGCTGGACGCTCGTTACCGCCCGGAACTCGGCGAGCCGCTGTGCACCGCGGGACTGTGCCTGTACCGTGACGGCCGGGACAGCGTCGCCTGGCACGGCGACATCTCGGGCCGCCGGGTTCGGGAGACCGTCGTGGCGATCGTCTCGCTCGGCAGCCCGCGCGCGCTGCTGCTGCGCCCGCGCCACGGGGGCGGGCCGGCCCGGCGATACCTGGTGGGCCACGGCGACCTGCTCGTCATGGGCGGCAGCTGCCAGCGCACCTGGCAGCATGCCGTTCCGAAGACAGCGAGGGTGACCGGGCCCCGGATCAGCGTGCAGTTCCGGCCGGCCGGCATCCGCTGACGTCCCCGGCCGGCACGAGAGGGAGGCCACGGCGGTGAGCTGGTCGCTCGATCAGGCATGCGAGGAGTACCCGCGGATCGGCGGAGTGCGACGTTCCTGGCCCGGCACGAGAGGGAGGCCACGGCGGTGAGCTGGTCGCTCGATCAGGCATACGACGCGTACCCGCGGATCGAGGAGGAGTTCAGCGAGGCGCTCGACGCGAGCCTGGCGCCGCGCGGGCCCGGGCTGCTTTTCGACCTGGTAGCCGGGCTCGGCCTGGCGCCCGGCGCGACCGCGATCGACGTGGGATGCGGCGAGGGGCGGCATGCGGTGGAGCTGGCCAGGCGATTCGGGCTGTCGGTCATCGGCATCGACCCGGTGCCCAGGCATATCGAGATCGCCCGCGGCATCGCGGGCGCGCAGGGCCCGGCCTTCGAGCTGGGGTCGGCGGAGCGGATTCCCGTGGCGGATGCCGCGGCTGGCCTGGTCTGGTGCCGCGATGTGCTGGTCCATGTCAGCGACCTGGCCGGCGCGTTCACCGAGTTCCGCCGCGTGCTTGCGCCAGGTGGGCGGGTCCTGGTCTACCAGATGTTCGGCACGGACCGGCTCGAGCCGCGCGAGGCCGCCTGGCTCTGGGACACGATGGGCGTGGTAGCCGCCAGCGCCGACCCCGCCCGTACCGAGACGGCGATCCGGGCGACCGGGCTGCGCATCGATGAGTGCATCGAGCTTGGCTCGGAGTGGGGCGAGTGGGCGCAGGAACGGACCGGCGATGGCGGCAGGAAACTGCTGCACGCGTCCCGGCTGTTGCGCGGCCGGGACTCCTATCTGGAGCGGTACGGCCAGGCCGCCTGCGACATGATGCTCGGCGACTGCCTGTGGCACGTGTACGCCATGATCGGCAAGCTAACCCGCCGCGTCTACCTGCTGTCCCGTCCCGGCCCGCCCTGACGTCGGCCGCGAGGGTCACTGGGTCGATTTCTCAGGTCTATCCGCTGAGAAATCGACCCGATCACCAATGCGCACGGACCGCCGGCGACAGTCAGGGCAATGACGGCGGTCGCGCGGCGGCGTGCTGTGCCAGCAGCCGCTCAAGTGCCTGCCGGGCATAGCGCTGGCTGGCGTTCGCCCGGCGCACGCGAAGCCTGGCATCGGCGAGAGCGTCGCGGGCGTCGGCCAGCTGCTCTTCGATCAGGCGAACCGCGCTCTCCTGCTCGCGCTCGGCACTGGCCGCGGCTTCGGCCTCCTGGTCGGCCTCGGCGACCCGCCGCTCGGTCTCGGCGACCACCCGGCGCTGCCGCTCCCGCTCCGCGCTGGCCCGCTCCGCGCTGGCCCGCTCCGCTTCTGCCTGGGCTGTGCTGGCTTGTACTGGGCTGGCCCGATCCGCTCCTGCCTGGGCTGTGCTGGCCTGGGCTGTGCTGGCCCGATCCGCTTCTGCCTGGTGCGGTCCCCTCGCGCGGCCCGCCCCCGCCCGTTCCGCGATGGCCCGTTTCGCCCCGGCCCGTTCTGCTGCCGCCCGGGCAGCCGGGGCGCCGGTCGGCGCCCCGGGTTTCGCCGGTGCTGGCTGGTCGGTCGAGGCCGGGCTGCGGCCCTTGCCCGAGGGCGGCGTGACAGGGGTCATGGACGGCGCTTCTGGCGGGCCGAGGCCATCGGAGCGGACCGCCCGCTCCAGGGTTCCCGCCTGAAGCTGACCGGCGATCTGGGGATCGGCCAGCGCGGCGCCCAGCGTCGCCGTCACCTCATCGGCCAGCGCGGCCGATGGTGCCTGCTCGCCCGCCATCGTGAATGCCTGACGGGCCAGCGAGTCGATCAGCTTGCGCCGCCGGACCGACAGCTCTCTGATCGCCGCGCCATCCAGGGATTGCTGGGCAGCTCGGAACTCCGCTCCGAGCTCGGCCAGCTGCGAGGCACCGGCGGGAGCCGAGCGGGCCAGCTGGTTGAGCACCCAGGCCGATCGGGTCGGCTTCCGCAGCCCGGCGATCTTCTTCGCTGCCGCGGCATCACCCGCCGCCCGCGCGCGGGCGGCCAGCGCGGCCCGGCGCTGCACGAATTCCTCCAGGGCGGACGAGTACAGCTCCTCGGCCGCTTCGCGCACCAGGTCAGCATCGCTCACCTGGTCATCCTGCCCCAGCGCCGGTCAGGTAGCCACGCCAGCGGCGATCCTCCTGGCTGCTCGCGGCCGGCGTTGCCGTTCACTCCGAGCCGATCGTGATGTTGCTACCAGCCGACGGCGCCGTCCACGAGCTCGCGGATAAGGTCGGCGTGGCCATTATGGCGCGCGTACTCCTCGATCATGTGCACGTAGATCCACCGCAGCGAGACCGGCTCTCCGCGCCGCAGCCCGGTGTCGTCGAGCCCGCGGGCAGCGGCGGCCGTCCGGCTGGCGGCGCATTCGGCCTGCCAGGCCGCCAGGTCAGCGGCCCAGTCCGAGTCGTCGAGCGGGACCAGCTCGCTGTCCTGCACCGCCGGGTCATACCAGATCGGCGGCGTCTCGGGCGCCCGCTCTAGCACCCGGCGGAACCAGTTCCGCTCTACCTCGGCCATGTGCCGCACCAGCCCGTGCAGCGACAGCTTCGAGGTCGGCACGGGCCGGCGCTTCCGGCCGGCGTCATCGACGCCCTCGCATTTCAGCAGCAGCGTCGTGCGGTGAAACTCCAGCCACTGCTCCAGCATCTGCCGTTCGCCGAGCACGTACGCTGGCTCATCGCGCCGGGGGTCGGTAAGGTCGGCGACCACCTGGGTACCTCCTGCCTCGTTAATGCGCGGTGTGCGCGGTCCGGCTCCGGTCGAGTCCGGGCGCATCGGCAATGGACGTGATCGGCTGGCTCAGGTCGGCCGGGCGCCTACTCGGCGTCCGCCCAGGCATTGTCCCACCGTTCCGCGTGACCACGGGCAGCCGGGGCCACCGCCTCTTCCGGCTGCGGCCACGGCCGTTTGAAGTGGCCGTTTCCTAGCTATTCGTTGCCCCATGACCGGGTAATTCTTTGGTTGTTTACCGGACAGTAACCCGTCAGCACCGCTAGCGTGTCCGATGTCGGGCGCAGCCCGCCGCGTTAGGCATGCCTTTTTCATGCCTGTCCCCGCGGGTCTGCGCGCACTTCGCGTGATCGGACGTGGATGTCCCCACTGATAGGCAAGGCAGCTCGCAGTTTCGCAGCCGCAGCGATCCCGGCAGGGATGGCCGCGGCTTTCGCATTGCAGGCCCCGGCAGCCGACGCGGCGCCGGCGCTGCCCGCTCATCCGGTGACCGGGACGGGCCTGCTGACCGCCGTACGCCCCCAGGCCCCGGCTCAGCCTGCCGTCAGGCGGCACAGGAAGGCGCGGCGGTTGCGCGCCTACGCCTGGGCGGCGCGCCAGGCAGGCCATCCGTATGCCTGGGGCGGCACGGGCCCGGGCTTCGACTGCTCGGGCCTGGTGATGATGGCCTACCGCCACGCCGGCATTCATCTGCCCAGGACCACGACCGAGATGCTGGCCAGCCCGCTGCTGGTCAGGGTCACCCATCCGCGGATGGGTGACCTCGCATTCTACGGATCAGGGCACGTGGAGCTGTTCCGCAGGTGGGGGTACACGTTCGGCGCCCACGACCCGGGCTCGCTGGTGAGCCTCGTCCGCTACGGCTGGGGCTGGGTGCCGACCGCCTACTACCGAGTGCGGTGAGCCGCCGCCCATGCGGTGCCCGGCCGGCGGGCACCGCATGGGCTCGGTGCTACCTGGGAACCGGAAAGATGCTGGTCACCCCGGCGCCTGGCGCTGTGGCCGTTCCATCCACCGCTCAGGACTGACCAGGGTGTCGAAGCCTAGCCTGCGGTACAGGCTGCGCTCGGGCACAGCCATCAGAACCTGGCGGATCCTGGCGACGTCAGGATGGCCGGTCGCGGCCAGCACGAGGAACGTGCCCAGGCCGCGGCCCCGGTGGGCGGCGTCAACGAACACGTCGCAGAGCCACGCGAAGGTCGCGCAGTCGGTGACCAGCCGCGCGAAACCTGCCTGCCCGCCGTCGGCCGCGTACAGCCCTACCACCAGCGAGTGGTCGATGGCCCGTGCCATTACCTCGTAGGAGCGGCCCGCGGCCCAGTAGCTTTCGCGGCTGATCCAGCCGTGCACGCGGGGCACGTCGATGAGCGATTTGTCGTCGCTGACCCAGTAGCCATCCGGTCCGGTCTGCCGCACTGTGCGCCACCTCCCGCTACGCCCCCGTGGGCCTGCCCTTCCGTCGCGCAGGGTGGGAATCTACCAGTTCGGCGAGCCGCAGCTCAGACCGCGGAGCGGAGGATGTCGTCGCCCGGAGCCGTTCCGCCCCCCGGGTTCTGCGAACCACTCGCGACCGAACAGCAGTCCCGGTGCCCCAGCGTGCAGCCGGTCAGCAGCACCTCGTCGTCGGGATGGCGTGGAAAGCGAGGATCACCGCCATGTCACCAGCCTTACACGTGCCCGGTGACGTTCGCCTGCCCCAGCACGCGCAGCGCGTTGAGCGTGATCATCTCGCAGGGAGCGGACCGGCCCCAGTCGACGACCTCGGCCGTGCCGTGCGGCGTGCCTGGGGGTCTCCACCAGTAGGCGCCGGGCTGCCAGCGGTCGTCCGGACGCCGGCGGCGCTCCAGCACGGCGAGAGCGTCGGAGCACCGCAGGTCGCCGGTGAGCCGCATCCGGGAGAGCACGAGCAGCGCCTGGAGGATGTCGTAGTGCCAGTACGGCGGGTAGTGCAGGGTCAGCCACTCCCGGCGGATGACGTCCCCGGTGCGCAGCGAGCGGAACAGCCGGTGCTCCAGGAACAGCTCCGCGGCGCGGAAGGCCGCATTGCGCGCTTCGCTATCCCCGGTCGCCCGCCAGTACTCGAACAGGCCCCACGCCGGGGCGAGCGATTCGTGGAAGGACGATCGCCGCCCGCGAGCCAGCAGGTCGCAGTTCCAGCCGCCATCCGGCCACTGCCAGCGCACCAGCGACTCGGCTAGCAGTTCCGCCCGCGGATCCCGGCCGAGCCCGAGCCGGGAGCATACCGCCAGAGCGTTTCCCTCCTGGGACGCATGGCAGCGCACCAGCCCGTCGATCGCGGTGACGCCCGACCGGTGCTCCTGGCCGGCCAGCCAGTCGAGCACGGTGCCTGCCGCCCGCAGCGCCCTGGGCTCGCCGGCCGGAATGCCAAGCTCGACCAGGGAGACCAGGCGCCAGTGCGCCCCGGTCCACTTGCGGTACGGGTGAACGCCGAACCCTCCGTCCCCGCGCTGACCGGACAGCAGCGTCCGCACCATGGGACCGGCGAGGACCTCCTCTGCGGGGCCGGCGTCCTCGCCCAGCAGATCCCGCCGGGCCAGCAGCCGGATAGCGGGTTCCGCCGAGGAGAGCAGCCATCCGATGGCATCGCCGGTCTTGTCGTCCATCGTCCTCACAGTTCGCGGAGTCGGATCACTCGCGGATGGCCCCGGTTCCCCGGGCACGGGACCGATCGGCACCCCTGACCGCTCCTCGGGAGCCGATCAGGACGCGCGCTGCGGCCGCGCGCCTGAGCTTACGAGAGCCCGTGCTCTGGCCGCCCGCACCGCGTCGGAGAGCGTGCCGATGTCGTATGCGCCGTGGTGCCGTTTGCCGTTGATGAAGAAGGTCGGCGTGCCGGAGACTCGGCTCAGGTCCGCGGAATCCGCGTCTGCGGCGATCTTGGCATCGCCGGCCTGCTTGCGCAGGTCGCGAGTGAACTGCCCGGTGTCCAGGCCGCAGGGGACTACGTGCCGGCGAGGCCGGCCTAGCGCGACAGGACGCGGCTGAGGTCCCCGGCCTGCCGCAGCATGCCCGTCGCTGCCCGCGCCGTCAGCCGTGACCAGCCGCGCAGCAGCGGGTAGGGATGCTCGGCCGACAGCCGGTCGAGAGCTGCCTGCATCCGCCCGGTGATGTCGTCATAGCAGGCTGAGACGACGTCCGTGTCGTCGGCCGCGCCCGGCCCGAACCCCGTCCAGTCGAGTGCGGGCAGGAACTCGATCGTGAGCTGGGCAGGCATCGGCAGCGGTGGCGACAGGATGGACGTGACGCCGAAGGGAGGGCCGGCCAGGAAGGGAAAGACGTTGATCCGCAGGTTGCGCAGGCCGACGGCGCGGGCGAGCCGGTCGCCGCGGGTCAGCACCACGACGGCGTGGTGGGCGCCGTGAGCGACCACTGGCACGACCGGGACCCCGCAGCGCAAGGCGAGCCGCACGAAGCCTCTCCGGCCGCAGAAGTCGATCTGGTTGCGCTGGGTCCACGGGCGGCAGGCCTCGAGGTCCCCGCCCGGATAGACCATCACGCACGCCCCGCGCGCCAGCGCGGACTGAGCTTCGCCGGTGCTCGCGGGGAGCGCGCCGAGCCGGCGCAGGAAGGGCCCGATACCCGGCGCGGCGAACAGGAGGTCGTAAGCGAGCAGGTAGGTCGGCGGTCCGATGCCACGGCGTGAGAGGATCGCCTGCCCGCACGTCCACACCTCGGGCATGTAGAACAGGCAGGAGTGATTCCCGACCACCAGCGCGGGACCGTCGGCCGGCAGCCGATCGAGCCCGCGCACCTCTGGCGTGAAATAGCTCGTATAACGGGCGATCGTCGGCAGCTGCCTGCGGATGAACTCAGGATCGCGCTGCAGCGTGTCGTCGGCGCGCGCGGCGGCCATCCGCCGCGCGAGCGGCGTGAGCAGCCGGGCTGGCACGCCCTGGTCCGCCTGAGGGCCTGCGGGCTGCGGAGCAACGTGACCAGGCATACTTCCTCCCGTTTCTACCCTGCTCGTATCCGTGCCCGGTCAGAAGGGCCATTGGTCCGCAAGCGCCGGGATCTAGGTCCAGGAGCGTCGGCCGGGGCCGGGCCGGAACGACCGGCTGGTTCCGGCAGGTGCCGCCGGGTGGCGCCCGGGCCGCGGCCTGCCGCCCCGGCCCCGCTGCCCGCTGCTTGCCGCCCTGGCCCGGCTGCCCGCTGCCTGCCGCCGCGGCCTCGCTGCCCGCGCCCTGGCGCCCGCTGCCTGCCGGTCGTGGAGTCCACGCCGCTGCGCAACCCGTTCTGGGCGTACTCACGGGACAAGATCGCCTGCGAGAACATGCTGACCGCCGCCTATGGCACGACGAAGACCCCGCCCGCCAGCAGCCGGATCCGCGCATCGATGGCGTCATGGACAAGCTGATCGACGCCGGCCGGCCGCTGCGGGCGGGCCTGAGCTAGCGGCTGGGGATGATGAGATATTTCGACCCGGTCGCCTGCCGGGCGTAGTCGGCGATCGCGCCGGGTTCCAGCGCGCCGGCCAGCGATACCTGGCTGGTGTAGCTGCTCGCGAAGGTGGTGGTCAGCTCGGCGGCGACCCGTCCGCGAAGCCGCCGCATGCCGTCCGGGCCGATCTTCTGGAGGAACGGCGTGAGCAGCCAGCCGCCGACGCCCCAGGCCATGCCGTAGTTGCGGGTCAGCTCCGTCGGCCCGCGGTCTAGCGACCCGTAGATGTAGACCTGCTTGTGAACTGCCGATCCGTAGCGGCTGTAGCTTCCGGCGGCGGCGGTGGCTGCCGCCTCCATGCAGGTCAGTATCTGGCTGGCCAGCCTGCCGCCGCCGATGGCGTCAAAGGCCAGCGTCGCGGCCGTCGCCTTCAGCGCGGCTGTCAGCTCATCGGTGAAAGCCGGGGACGTCGAGTCGCACACCCAGGCGGCGCCCGCCGATCTGAGCAGTTCCTCCTGCTCGGGCCTGCGCACGATGTTCACCAGCGGGATCTGCTCGGCGATGCACAGCCGGCTGAGCATCTGGCCCAGGCTGGATGCGGCCGCCGTGTGCACCAGGGCCACGTGGTTCTCCAGCCGCATCGTCTCGACCATGCCGAGCGCCGTCATCGGGTTCACGAACGACGACGCCCCGTCGACCGCCAGGGTCCCTTCGGGCAGTTCCAGGCAGAACGAGGCGTCCACGCAGCGGTACTGGGCGTACATGGCGCCCCCGGCCGCGGCGATCGTCTTGCCCAGCAGCGCCCGGGCGGCGGCAGAGGAACCGGCGGCCACGACCGTCCCCGCGCCCTCATTGCCCACCGGCATCGGAATGCCCACCCGTCCTCGCGCCGCGCGCATCGCCGCCTCTGACAGCGGCGCCGTGACGACCGGCCGGTCGGCAGACCCGCTCAGGATCGCGGCGCTGACGTCCGCGCCGGCCAGCAGCAGGCCGAGGTCGGACGGGTTGATCGGCGATGCCTCGACCCGAACGACCACCTCGCCGGGACCAGGCTCAGGTACTTCCACGGTCTCAAGGAACAGCTCGACCGTATGGTCGGCCTTGACCAGGGACCGCAGCTGCAAGGCCGTTGCTGGTGTCTGTTCAGGCATTCAATAAGCTCCTTGGTCGAGCGCGGGTGGCCCTGGGGTGATGCTAGCCGGGACCATCGCGAGCTGCTTCGCGCGGAGGAGGGACCACATGCGGCTGCTGCTGATCGGAGCGCCCGGCGCTGGCAAGGGAACGCAGGCCGGGCGGCTTGCCGCGCGGTTCGGCATCGCCCACATCTCCAGCGGGGACCTGCTGCGCCAGCACGTCAGGGATCAGACCGCGCTCGGCCAGACGATCAGGTCGTATGTGGACAACGGCGACCTGGTCCCAGACGGGGTCGTGATGGACATGCTGCGCAAGCCGGTACTGGCCGCGACCAGCGGCTATGTCCTGGACGGCTTTCCCAGGACCGTGGAGCAGGCGGAGGCGTCATACGCCGCAGTCCGGGCGCTCGGGGTCGAGGTGCAGGCCGCGATCCACCTCGACGTTCCTCGCGAGGAGCTGATCCGCCGGCTGCTGGCCCGCAGCCGGGGCACAGAGGACGCCGAGGCGGTTGTCGAGCACCGCCTCCAGGTGTACCTGGAGAAGACCGTGCCCCTGCTGAAGTACTACGCGGGCCGGGAGTGGATGTCCACCGTCAATGGCGCCCGGCCGGCCGACGCTGTCCACGAGGACATCGTCAGCCGCATCCAGAAGCTAGCCGCGTTCGCCGGATCGGCCTGACCAGGCGCCGGGCTGAATGGAGGGGTCAGATGGACGTCGGCACATCGCGGGGGCGAGCGTCCTCGGGGTCGCGGCAGCCGCCTGCGTCTTCCTTGGCCGGCCCTCGTCAGCTGCGCTGGGGGCCGGCGCGCAGGAGCGCGACGGCCTCCTGCCCGGCGACGACCTGATCGCGAGCCCTGATCTCACCGCGACCCGCGCTATCAGCGTCCGCGCGCCTACATCCGGCGGTGGGCCCGGTTCGTTGCCGAGCCCGTCGAGGCGGTCAGCTTCGTCATGAGCCAGAAGATGCTGCGCGGCATCAGGGACCGGTCGGAGAAAGCGGCTGGCCAGCCGCTGTGAGGCTGCTGGATCTCAGCGAGACGACAGGCAGCGGCGTCACGGCACGGCCCGCGGATCCGTGCTCTCGTCACCGGCCGCCTGGCGCGGGCCGTGCCAGGCGGCGGCTATCGCCAGGGTCGCGACGGCGATCAGGGCGGCGAGCCGGATCATGGGCACCAGCAGCGCCTCGTTGCCGTCGGCGACCGATCTCAGCCATCCTGGCGGGGCCTTGCCCGGCATGCCAGGCATCGTGATCAGCGATCCCGCCGTGAACACCGCGAGAGCGGGCCAGTCGAGCCTGGACGCCGGGTACAGGGCCAGCAGGCACAGGGCCATGGCGGCGTACCAGGACCGCTGGAAGGGCCATACGAGCAGCCAGGCAATCGTGAGGGCGATGGCGGGCTGGATGGCCGGCAGCGACCACGGGCCGGCCGGCAGTCGCCGCAGCAGCAGCACGGCGAGCACCACGAACGCAAGCCCCGCCAGCGCGGTCAGGTGCGGCGGCACCGCGTATCCGAACGGGCGCGAGAACAGCTGGTAGAAGTTGTCCCAGGTGAACTGGCCGACGTGGGCCGTGATGGCGGTAACCGCCGGACGGCCGGCCACGAGGTAGGAAGGGACGAGGACCGCGGCGCCGCCGGCGGCGGCGGCAAGCAGCGCGGCCGGCCGGCGGCGGAGCGCCCAGGCAGCCGCCAGCGCGAACAAGATGAACGTCGTCTTGAGATCCACGGCGGCCCCGATCAGCACGCCGGCGGCAACGGAACCGAGGCCGCTGAAATCGCCATCCGGCTCGCGCGGGCGCAGCACGATCAGCCCGGCGAATCCGGCAGCCGCGGCGAGCCCGTCGATGTGGCCGCCGGCCACGATGCCCCACAGCAGGAGCGGATTCGCGGTCCAGATCAGGTGCGCCCGCGCCCTCCGTGCCGGGCTCGATCGCAACAGCCGGTCCAGGGTGAGCGCCACGGCCGCGAAGGCCAGCGCGTTCCACAGCTTGAGCCAGAATGTAATCCGCAGCGCCGACGGGCCGCTCAGCTCGGCGGCGGCCCACTCTTCCGCGGTGGCGAGCGGGCCATACCAGGAACGATCATGCTGCCACGCCCTGGGCGCGTCCGCGCCGACCGGATCACCGGTGCGCCGCAGCTCCAGCGGCGTCATGACGTACGGGCTGTGACCCAGCTGCGCGATCCTGCCGTACGCGGCGTAGTCGAGCGAGTCGGTCGATCCGGCAGGCGGCAGGACGGCGAGGATCCCGGCGGTCATGAACGCCGCTGCCAGCAGCGCCCTGACCGGCAGGCGCGCACCCCGCGCGACGGCGGCGACGCCGGCCATCACGCCGCCGCCCCCGGCGATCGTCGCTGTCCACAGCGCGGCGGTCACGAGCTGCGCCGATGGGTGCAGCATCAGCGACCACGGCGGGCCGAAGGCCGGCCCGGCCGCCGATACGACTGCCCGGCTCGGGCCGGCCGCCGACACGGCGATCATGATCATGCCCGCCAGGCCAGTACCGGCCATGGCTGACCAGCACAGAGCGCGAGATACGGCGGCCGGCCCCGGGGGGGCCACAGCCAGGCCGGCCGTAGCGGCTGGCACCGGGTCCGCGCGCGCATCGCGCATGTCAGTCACGTCCGCGCTTGTGCCTCCGCTCGGGGCGCCCTGGCTTACGGCACGCCGTTCCGGGCGAACCACCGCAGGCCCTGGGCGTCTGCCGGGGTAACCGTGCTAGCCGAGTGTACCGATGAAATAGCACGAAGGATGGTGTTATCAACTCTTATCCGGGGTGCGGAAAGTGACGAGCGGTCGTTCCCGAAAGGGCGCGGAATCCCGGTGAATAGCTCTAACGGCGTAATCGCGGCGCCAGCGGATCAGATGAAGGCCGTTTCTTTAACGCGTTTACCAGCCAAATCCGCTTTCCTGGCGACTGCCGCCCGGGCTGGCTGCCGTGACCGGCGACCCGCCAGCGCGCTGCCGATCAGCCTTGCCCGCACCGCTAATCGGCCTGCCCAGCTGGCCTGCCGGACTCCGACGGCTTACTTCCCGGCTGCCGAAACCGCTCTATAGTTGTCAGATGACGGTCGAGCGGGCTGTTTCCTCCAGTGCAGCTCCGGCGCTCGTAGTGCGATCCGAGGGATCCGCGCGCACGCTGCGGGCGGGGCACAGTTACCGGATTGGCCGGGATCCGCAGTCGGACATCGTGGTGGAAGAGCCCATGGTCTCCTGGCGGCATGCGATCCTGCGGCTAGAGGAAGGCCGGTGGCTGCTCGAGGACGTCGGCAGCACCAACGGGACCTTCCTCGGCGCGCAGCGGGTCAGGCGGATCGAGATCAACGGCGCCTGCGAGGTCAGGCTCGGTCACCCGGATCGCGGCCCGGCCGTGTCGTGCTCCATCGCGGCCGGGCCGGACGGCCAGCCGGTGGCCAGGGGATCGGCCACGGTGCTGGCGTCGGTGCCGCGCTCCGCCCTTGGTGAACGGCCGCCAAGCGCCATCATGCAGCTGCCGGCCAGGGTGCTGCGGATCGGCCGCGCCGACGACAACGAGGTAGTCGTCTCTGACCTCAGCGTGTCACGCCATCACGCCGAGCTGCGCAGGGTGGCACGCGGCGGGTACCAGATCGCCGACCTGGGCAGCCACAACGGCACGTACCTCAACGGGCAGCGGATCAGCACCGCCCCGGTCACCGAGAGCGACGTGATCGGCATCGGCGTGGCCGCCTTCCGCCTGGTCGGCGGCGAGCTTCAGCAGTTCATCGACACCGGCGACATCTCGCTCAACGCCCGCGGCCTGACCGTCCGGCTGCCAGGCGGAAAGGTGATCCTGGACAACGTCAGCTTCCCGCTCGGCGAACGCTGCCTGCTCGGCGTCATCGGGCCGAGCGGCGCGGGCAAGTCGACGCTGCTCGGGGCGCTGACCGGGATGCGGCCGGCCACCGAGGGCTCGGTGCTCTACGACGGCCGTGATCTCTATACCGACTACGCCGAGCTGCGGCACCGGATCGGGCTCGTCCCGCAGGAGAACATCCTGCACACGCAGCTGTCCGCGCGCCGCGCGCTGCGGTACGCGGCCGAGCTGCGCTTCCCGCAGGACACCAGCGCGGCCGAGCGGGAGCGCCGGATCGATGAGGTGCTCGGCGAGCTGTCGCTGACCGCGCACGCGAGTACCCGCGCGTCGTTGCTCTCCGGCGGCCAGCAAAAGCGCGTGAACGTCGCGCTCGAGCTGCTGACCAAGCCCTCGCTGCTGTTCCTGGACGAGCCGACCTCCGGTCTGGACCCGGGCCTGGACATGTCGGTGATGGAGATGATGTCCGGCCTGGCCGCCGACGGGCGCACGGTCATCGTGGTGACGCACAGCGTCGCGAATCTTGACGTCTGCGACCGGCTGCTTGTGCTGGTGCCCGGCGGCAAGGTCGCCTACTTCGGACCGCCGGCCGAGGGCCTCAAGCACTTCGGCCAGCCCGGCTGGGCCCAGGTGTTCCGGGCATTCGAAGCCGAGCCGGACCGGGACTGGGCGGGGGAGTACAGCCGCTCGGCGTACTGTGCCCAGTACGTCACCGCGGCGTCGGTGCAGGCCGCCCGGTCGGCCGCCGCGGCCGTCCGGGCGATGCCGCCGCCGCCGCGGCCCCAGAGCCGGCTGGCCCAGCTGTCGACCCTGGTCAGGCGGTACCTGGCGGTAATCTCCGCCGATCGCAATTACGTCGGGGTGCTGGCCCTGCTGCCGATCATTCTCGGCGGCCTGATCCGGGCGATTCCCGACCCCGATGGACTGGCCGGGCGCAGTAACGGCAACGCGCAGCAGGTGCTGCTGATCCTGATCATGGGCGCCTGCCTGACCGGGGTGGCGAACTCGGCCAGGGAACTGGTCAAGGAACGGCCGATCTATACCAGGGAACGAGCGGCCGGGCTGTCGGCTGGCTCCTACCTCTGGTCCAAGCTCGCGGTGCTGGGCCTGATCACCGCCCTTCAGGCGGCTGTGCTCGTGGTCATCGGGGTGGTCGGCAGGCCGCTTCCCCCGCAGGGATCCTTCCTGGTGTCCCTGCCGCTGGTGGAGCTCATAGCGGCGATAGCCGTGCTGGCGGCTGCCTCGATGGCCCTGGGCCTGCTGATCTCGGCGCTGGTCAACTCCTCCGACAAGACCATGCCGCTGCTCGTGGTCGCGGTCCTGGTCCAGGTTGTCCTGAGCGGAGGCGTGTTCCCGCTGACCGGGAAGGCTGGTCTCGAGCAGCTGGCCTGGCTCGCGCCGGCCCGATGGGGATTCGGCGCGATAGCGTCTACCTCGAACCTGAACCAGATCGGCGGGTTCGCCCCGGGGACCCGGCTGGAGCCGCTGTGGAATCACAGCGCGCACATCTGGCTGCTGGACATGGGCATGCAGCTGGTGCTCGCCGCGGGAATCATCTGGATCACGTGGTGGCGCCTGGCCAGGGTAGGCCCGGGTCGCCGCCGCTAGCTCTGCCCACGCCGCTGTCGGCCGGTCATCTTGATCGGGTGGATGTCTCAGGGACGGCAGACATGCGTCGTGCGGGCGACTCTCCTGCCGGGGCGGCGTGGCTGGACCGTGGTTCTGGTCCGGGCTTCGCGACGGCCGTGTGGTTGTCACGATCCGCGGCGAGGTCGACGTCGTCGCCTGCCGGTCGACCCGACCAGCAACTCACGCCGGCCCGCGGCGAGCGGCCGGGTAATATCCGCGCGCGATGACGCGCCGATGGTCGCCGGCCGCCAGCGGGAGCGGTCGCGTAGTACTCGAGTGATACGATCACGTTGCTGGCGGCCGCATGGCGGCCAGGATACGGCCCATCTGGGGCACGGGCCGTCGATCGCGTCCCATTGATGCTCAGCGGGGGTATCAAAGATGAAGCTGACGCCTAACCAGCGGGTCGTGCTCGCGGTTCTCGCGGGCGCCGATGGCGGGCTCATCGCGGCCGAGGTCGCCGCGCGCTCGGGCCGCCGGTACGTTCCCGGTGTGATCCGCGTGCTTGAGTCGCTGCGCGGTGACGGCCTGGTCTCGCCGTTAGACATTCAGGCCCAGGCGGTCCGGCGCTGGCGCATCACGGAAGCCGGCCGGTCCGCTCTCACCAGGTACTCCCGCCTGCGGAACTCACTTCAGGACTCAGCCCGCGCGACCACGCCGCCGGTGCGAGCTACGGCACAATCACCGGCTGGATGACCACCGGGCCCAGGGTCGGGTCAAGCTCGGTGGCCTGCGAGACGCCCGGCGGGGTGATGACGTCCATCGCCTTGGGCACCGTCGCCGGGTCTACCGAGCAGATCGGGCTCGTTCCGCCTGGTGCGCAGACTCCGAACGTGAAGGCCTGCGCGGTCGCCGTGAACGCGCGGGCCTGGTCCGGGCTGAAGCCGTCCTGCCCGGTCAGAACGACGCTGAACGCCCAGCCGGACTCGGGCGTCCCGAACTGCGCCTGCGGCAGCGCGATCGTCACGGTCCGGGTCGCCTGATCGGCCAGCATGAACGCGGTGCCGACCTGACTGCCCTGGGCGTCCACCCAGACCGGTGACGCGAACCCCTGCGCTTCCACCCGCTCGCTCCAGGCGCCGGCCGGCGCGATCGTGTAGTTCCGCGACGCGAAGGAGGCTTGCGTCGAGGTCTGGCTCGCGGCCGGGTCGCGCACGTAGACGTCGAGCATCTGCGCCCCGAACGGCGCCCCGAAGGTCGGATCCAGATTGGCCAGCGTCGCGCGCAGGTAGACCGTGGTGGCGTCGCTGATCACCTGGAAGTCGGTCAGGTCGAACGCGCCAGGGTGGAAGTCCGGTGCGGTCGGGTACTGATAGGTGCCAGGCCCGTTGTCGTCGCCGGCCGGATCGGTGACGTCAAGCACCGTCGTCCCGCCGGTCACGTTCCCGACGACCGGCACCTGCGCGTATCCGGTGGACCGGCCGTCGGCCGAGGTAGCCGTCGCGGTGACGACGTCGTCGCCGAAGCCGACCGGGACGGTCGCCGAGAACGACCCGTCGGCCGCCGCGACCGTGCTGGTCACCGACACTGGCGCCCCCGTCGTGGTGTCGGCGGATGCGACGTCGACCGGCACGCCAGGCGATGTGGTCCCGGTGACCACGGTGGTCGGCGACCCGAGCGTGGCGCCGGCGGACGGGGCGGTCAGGGTGACCGCCAGCGCTCCCGGCGGGCCGTGGGCGATGTAGCGCTGCGTGGTGACGTCCGGCGTCTCGACGGTGCGGCCGTCCCCGAGGCCCACGATCAGCCGGAGCTCCTGCGCCTGCGCCCAGGTGAGCGGCGACGCCGATCCCGCGGCCTTGCCGTCGGTGAACCCGATGGATGCCGTGGCCGGGTCGCTGCCGTAGGGCGACGCGGCCAGGTCCGGGTCCTCCCAGGCCTGCTCCGGCACCAGGCCGACGCCGGAGGAGAAGCTGAGCATCGCGTTCAGCAGGCTCGCGGCCGCAGCGCTCTGGCCACCTGCGATGTCGCTCTCGGCCCGCTCGCCGGACAGCACCGGCCACAGGTGCCCGGTCCCGGTGTCGGTCGGCGGCCACGGCGCGCCCGTGGTGGTGCAGGAGTCCTGGCTCGGCTGGAAGCAGTCGCCGTAGCCGTCCGCGCTGCCGGCGGCGGCCGACGTGCCGTAGCGGTAGTAGCCGGTCCCGCTCGGCGTGGTGACCGAGATCTGCTTGTCGAGCACGGCCAGCGAGGCCTGCACATCGGGGTCGGTGACCGGCAGCTCACCGAGGCGGACAAGTTCGGTGAACCCGCCGTCGATGACGCTGCGCTGGTCCACCGTCGGGCCGCCGTTGCCCAGGCCGTAGCTGATCGCCGCGTTCGGGTCCCCGGTCTTGGACAGCCTGATGAAATAGCGCGGCGCGTCCGGACCCGTCGTGGTGACGGCCCAGGACCTGATGCTGCGCTGGAAGTAGTCGGCGGTCGCCTGGTAGAGCCGTGCCCGGGCCAGGTCATTGTGCTGGGCGGCGATGGCAGAAGCCGCGGTCAGCCCGGCGATCTCGGCCGCGATCGTGGACGGGGAGTAGCCGGTCTGCTCCTCCCACCGCTCGTTGCCGTCCGACGGCCCGCGCGCGACCAGGAAGTCGGCGGCCGGCCTGATGTGGTCCGCCCACAGCGCGTCGTCCCCGCCAAGCCCGGCCTGCAGGGCCATCAGGATCGGGTACGCGACCTCGTCAAGCTGGAGCCCGCCGGTATCCGGCGCGGCCTCGCCGTTGAGCAGCGAGTTGCGCGGCATCGCGCCGCTGGCGAGCTGCTGCCGATCGAACAGGAACCGCACGGCCGCCCGCGCCGTGGCCAGGTCCCCGTCGGTCAGCAGCCCGGTGAACGCCTCGTACAGGTCGCGGGAGAACACCTCGCGGTACGAGCCGAAGTAGGCGGGCTCGCCGCCGGAGTCGGTGCCGGCCGGCACCGCCTGCCCCCACGGGCTGGCCAGCGACGCCACGATCGCCCCGGGGAACGTCTTGTCCTCGCTGGCCTTGATCACGTTCGCGGACAGGTAATAGGCGTCGTCCAGTCGCGGCCAGGCGCTGGCCGGCTCGCCGGGGAAGCGGGCAGGCGGCCGGCGCAGGCCGGCGTCGTAGCCGACCCAGCCGCCCAGGTACCTGAGCTCGGTCAGGCCGAACGGGCCGTCCAGCGAGCCCTGGGCGGTCCCGATGGCCTGCGCCTGGGTCCGGCCGAAACCGAGCGCCAGGGTTACCGAGCCGCCGGGACCCGGGGTCAGCTCCTGGGTCGCCACGATGTGGCCGTCGGGCGCCGAGGAGTACGGCGTCAGCGCGCGGGCGGTGTCCAGCTGGGTGAGCCCGTCGCTGGCGGTGCCCGCATAGCCGACGCTCGCGGCCGGTGCCGGGGGGAACGAGGCGAGCGCCAGGTAGGTCGGCACCGCGTAGTCCCGGTTGACCGCGTTGGTCACGGTCGACAGGCTGGAGATGACCGGCACCGGCGAGCCGCCGGCGGTGGCCACTACCCCGGAGTTGGCGCCGGCGTTCTGGCTGCCCCCGCCGCCGTTGCCGTTGACGTGGGCGTCCAGCCGCGCGTACAGATGCAGCCCGGCCACGCTGGTCCCCGAGCCCGGGATCGCCGTCAGCCTGGTGTGCATGAGCACGGTGTCGCTGCCGGGATCGGTGATGTACGTGGTGATCAGCCGGTACCCGTGCGCGGCGTCGGACGCGGTCACCGTGCAGGCCATGCCGGTGGGGTCGGCGCTGACCGTGTACGTCATATCCCTGGTCTGCAGGTCGGTGAACGTGGACCCGTCGGTGACGATGTACTGGAGCGTGCTGACGTTGGTGTTGTCGATGGTCGGCTCGTAGGTGTCGGACAGCACGCCGCCGGCCACGGTGTACCAGACCTTCGACGTGGTGCCCGCCGCCGTGCCCACGCAGTCCTTGCGGGCGAGATCGAAGTAGGACAGCGCGCCAGGCGCGCCAGGCGCGACACCGCCGGCGGCCGAGCCCGCCCGGCTCGCGCCCGCCCGATCGACCGCTGCCGCCGTGCCAGCCGCGGCCAGCGGGCCTGCCGCGGTAACGGCCAGGAAGGCCGCTAAGAACGGCAGAACGCGCGAATACGCAAGCGCACGTCCCCGTGCGGTCCTCGGCCTGGCCATCTTCTACCTCCGGTAAGACGGGGCCGCCGGGCACCGGTGCATAGCCCCGCCCGGGTACCCGCAGACACTGCCGAAGCCTCTCCCCGCGCCGCGGTGATGTCAATATGTCGGCGCGGTCACGGTCGGTAGCGACGGGGCGTCTGCGCCGCCGATCACGGTCGCGATCGGCGTCACGCGCGGCCCAGGCTGACCGACCGGCGCCGGCCGGACCAGCGGTCAGGTGCGGTGGTGCGGCGGTGCGCAGTGTTAGCCAGAAAGCTTGCCGGGCAGCCGGCTGGTCACCGTCAGGCTGACGCGGCCGATCGGCCCCACGCTCACGCCGCTCATCGGTCAGGCCGGTCTCGGCGCTTCTTCGGCGGAACCAGGGGCCGGCGGTTAAGAATGGTCAGGCTTTGATCAGGAAGGCGGATTTCATGAGGCACCGGATGCTTATCGCGACTCGGTCCCGGCTGATCTGCGGTCTGGCCTGCGCCGGCCTGGCCGCGATCGGCGGCGTGCTCGGCCAGGCCGCCACGGCCAGCGCGGTCGGCCACCAGGCGGGCATCAGCGGCGCCGCTCCCGCGCTGCATGTATCGGGCAACAGGCTGGTGGACAGCGCCGGCCGGCGGGTGGTGCTGCACGGCGTCGACCGCTCCGGCGGCGAGTACGCCTGCGTGCAGGGCTGGGGCATCTGGGATGGCCCGATGAATCAGGCCTCGGTCAGCGCCATGAAGGGCTGGCACGTGACAGCGGTCCGCGTCCCGCTGAACGAGGCCTGCTGGAACGGCGAGTCCTATGTGAAACCCCAGTTCCGCGGCGCGAGCTACCGCCGGGCGGTGCAGGCCTACGTCCGGCTGCTTAACCGCAACGGCATGGTGGCGATCCTGGACCTGCACTGGACCGACGGGGTCTATACGGGGCCGTCGTCGGGCTGCGGGTCGTCCGAGGCGGTATGCCAGAAGCCAATGCCGGACGCCGGGCAGTCGATCCGGTTCTGGACCTCGGTGGCACGGGCGTTCAAGGGCAACGACGCGGTGATCTTCGACCTGTTCAACGAGCCGTACCCGGAGCGGGCGCCGGGCGGCAGCGAGGCCGAGGGCTGGCGGTGCTGGCTGCGCGGCGGCGGGGCCTGCGCCGGGATCTCCTACCGGGTGGCTGGCATGCAATCCCTGGTGACCGCGATCAGGTCGACCGGCGCCAGGAACGTCATCATGCTCGGCGGGCTGGAGTACGCCAACGATCTCACCCAGTGGCTGCGGTACGAGCCCGCCGACCCCGACCATAATCTGGCCGCGTCCTGGCACTCCTACAACTTCAACACCTGCCGCGCCGCGTCGTGCTGGGACAGCCAGATCGCTCCGGTGATCGCGAAGGTCCCGCTCATCGTGGGCGAGACCGGCGAGAACGACTGCGCCGACAGCTACATCCTTCCGCTGATGAAATGGCTGGACGCCAGGTCAGCCAGCTATCTAGCCTGGGCATGGAACGCCGATTTCAGCTGCTCCTCCGGTCCGGGCCTGATCACCAGCTACACCGGCGCGCCGACCGCGTACGGCGCGGGGTACCGGTCGCACCTGAGATCACTGCGCTGAATGCCGGCTCCTGCCCGCCTGCCACTTGGCCACACCAGCAGCCCAGTCCACGCAGCCAGCAGTCCCAGTTGCACCACTAGCAACACCAGCCGCCCAACCACGCCGGGCCGTCTGCCTCACCGGCCACCTAGCTACACCACCAGTCCCCAATCACGCACCACCAGCACCAATAGCACCACTAGCAACACCGACAACACTCGATCCAGGATTGGGTCGAGTTCTCAGGGCTATCTGCTGAAAACTCGACCCAATCATCAGAGGCGGCGGCCTGCGCGAGCCCAGTCGGGGCAGCGGGCCAGCGGGCAGCGGGCCAGCGGGGCAGCTAGCCCAGTGCCGGCGTTCGGGTCGCGATCGCGGCGGTCAGCCGACGTCGGGCCACGGTCTGCCGCCGGCCGCCCCTAGCTCCCTGAGGCGAGCGGCCGGCGTGGGCTGCTCTGCGCTACCGGCTGCTGAGCCGATCCGGTCGCGTCCCTTACCATTTCACGCTCGGCCGGCGTTTGACGTGCCGGCGGGCGGCGTCCATGCGCAGGGCGCGCACGTACGGCCAGGCGGTCCCGACCGCCCGGGCGTAAAGGACGGCAACCCACAGGCACAGCCCGGCTAGCGGCAGCTCGAGCACGGCCGCGAGGCTGAACGTGCCCCCGAGATGGCCTCGCCTGGCCGTGAGAATGCTGAACCAGGCGTCCCGCAGAAGCAGCGCTCCGGCCATCGCGACCAGCACCTCCGCAACCAGCCAGCGGCGGACGAGGGCGACGGCGCTAGCCGCGAGCACAACGGCAAGCACGAGATCCAGGCCGGCCCTGGCGAGCCCCCAGTGCTCGGCAAGCTCCGTCCGCGGCAGGGTCACGAAAAGCCACGCGGTCCAGGGGATCAGCACGAGCACGAATCCGAAACACGCGGCCGGCAGCCACCAGGGGAGCAGCAGCCCTGGCTGCCCGGCGTGACCGCGGGGCGTCCACTGCCGCCATGACGCGTGACTCCCGGCGGGCTCGGCGGCCAGCGGCGCCGGATAGCCGCCGTGCGGCGGGATCAGGCGGCGACGATGGATCCGGAAGCCTGCCCGCTGCAGCGCCGGCCGGGCATCCGCGACGGCCCTGGCGAACCGCACGGCCACCCAGGCGAACAAGGCGGCCAGCGGCAGCTCAGCGAACGCTGCCTCCGCGACGGCGATCACCGTCGCGCTCGTTCCCTGGCCGACGGAGCTCAGCACGTTCAGCCACGCGTCGCAGCAGAGCATGGTCGCGGTCATCGCCGCCAGCACCTCGGCGAGCGCGGAGCGGCGGAAGAGCGCCAGCCCGGTCGCTGCCAGCAGCGCGGCGATGCCCACATCGAAGCCGCCCCAGGCCAGCCGCCAGTGCACGGCCAGGTGCAGCGGCGGCGCGGAGGCGAACCTGCGTACGATTCCGGCTGCCAGCGCGACGCTGAGCACGGCGAACAGAACGGGTACCCAGCGCGGCACCAGTGTCTCTTCCACAGTACTGGCCTATATACCCATGCGATGGGCGATAAGCGGCGCGACGGCGGTCCGGTGAGCTAGCGTTCAGTTCCTCCGTCGGGGAAGATCGGTGGTGGTTGCTGCCTGTCGCTTGCCGGAAGCCGGAGGCCGGCGGGCGGCCTGCCAGGGTAGGGGTTGCCATGTCCGGCTGGTTTGATGCGCAGATCGTGCATACCGGTCGATTGCCCTTGTTCTGCTTCTTCGTGGCGTTCGTGGCGGGCTTCGGAGGCATCCGCTTGTCGGTGCGGCTGATCCGGGCGCGGGTCCGCTGGTGGCCAGGCAACGTCGTCACCGGCGCGGTGCACGTTCATCACATGGTCTTCGGCGTCGTGCTGATGGGCGTCGGCGGTGTCGCCGAGCTGGCCGTGCCGACGTACTCGCTGGAGTGGCGATCGGGGCCGGCCGCCATGTTCGGGCTCGGCACCGCGCTGGTGCTCGACGAGTTCGCGCTCATCCTGCACCTGCGGGACGTGTACTGGAGCAACGAGGGGCGGCTCTCGATCGACGCGGTCTTCGCGGCCGCCGGAGTGACCGCGCTGCTGCTGATCGGCGTCAGCCCGGTAGGGGTGACGAGGGCGGCCGACTACCACCCCATGCCAGGAAGCCTTGGTGCCGTCGTCACGCTCATCTCGACGGTGGCCGTGCTGTTCGTGCTCGCCGGGATCACGTTGCTGAAGGGCAAGATCTGGACCGGCCTGCTCGGTCTCTTCGTGCCGCCGGTCTTCGTCGTCGGCGCCATCCGCCTGGGCCGGCCAGGCTCGCCGTGGGCACGCTGGCGCTACCGGGGCCGGCCGGGCAAGCTCGCCAGGGCCAGCCGCCGCGAGGAGCACCTGCGGGTGCCGGTGATCCGCGCGAAGATCTGGGTCCAGGAACTGCTCTTCGGCAGGCACGACGAGCCCGCGCTGGCGTCCGAGCACCAGGCGCCGGCCGGCCGCGGCCCGGCCTGAGAGCACGGCGCCCGGCGGGCGGGCGGGTGCGACAGCCAGGGCAGCCGGGCAAACCAGGTCGACTTGTCGGCCGGGCGTCAGCTGGACAACCAGGTCGACCTTTCGGCCGGCGTCTGCCGCGCGCCCGGAGCGCCAGGCCGTTGAACGTCAGGCCGCAGCGTGTCCTGCCGGGTCCGGGCAGCCGCCCGGCTGGCCGGCAACGTATGCGATGGCCCGTTGCATGCGTCGGACCTCGGCGTCGCAAACCGGATGAGCCGGGCAGACTCTGGCCCGGGGCGCTGCCACGCGGCCGGTGTGCTAGCTAAGCCGGTTCATCCGGTTCATCCGGTTCATCCGGTCAGGGAAGGTCGCGGGGCGTGAAGATGTGCACAACTACAGCCCCGGGACCCTGTTCGAGGTCGTGGCGCGGGGTGGGGGCACGACGGGTCAGCTAAGCCACCTGCGATTGTGCCGGACGTGCTCTCGGCTGGGCACCCAGCTTCCGGTCAGGTGCTCGGCGGTGGCGCGCGGTCAGGGAACGCGAGCGCGGAGCAGGCCGGTCAGCTCGTCGCCGACCAGCCGCAGCGGCTCTGAGCTGCGGTGGGCGCGGGCGAGCAGCAGCCCGCCCTCGATGCTGGCCAGGACCAGGGTGGCGAGCCGCAGAGCCTCCGCGCTCGCGGCTCCGCGAGCCGTGATCGCCTCGGTGATGGCGATGCGCCAGCTGCCGAGGGCTACCTGGCATGCCTGGGCAAGCGCCGCCGAGCTGTGCGCGGTTTCGAGCGTGACCGTGGCGACCGGGCAGCCGTCGGCCCAGTCGCTGGCCCGCAGTTCGGTGGCGGCCATCTCGACCCAGTCCGAGACGGCATCGGCCGGGTGCCTGTCGCTGAGGGCGCTCCGCAGAAGCTGCTCGTAGCGGCGGCCAGCCAGCGCGACCGCCTCCGCCGCTAGCTGTTCCTTTCCGCCCGGGAAGTGGTGCGCCTGGGATCCCCACGGGGTCGCGCTGTCCGCGACGACCTGGCGCCAGCCGGTCGCGGCGTATCCCTGCCGTCTCATCAGCCGGGCCGTGGTCCTGATCATGCGCTGGCGTGTATCGGTGGTCCTGGGCATCTTCCGAGCCTACGTCTTGACAAGACGATCGTCATACTAAGAAGCTCGTCCTAGAACGACAACCGGGAGGCGCCATGCAGCAGCTCATGCTCACCGGGCCGGCGACAGTGCGATGGCAGGAGGCGGAGGATCCCGCCCTGCCCGGGCCCGAGGCGGCGCTCGCCCGGCCCGTCGCACTCGCCACCTGCGATCTCGACGTCGCGGTGCTCACCGGCCGTTACCCGCTCGCCGGGCCCTACCCATTCGGCCACGAGGGCGTCGTCGAAGTCGCCGAGGTCGGTGACGCGGTAACCTCCGTGGTTCCCGGCGACCTGGCTGTCGTGCCCTTCCAGATCTCCTGCGGCAGCTGCCCGCCCTGCCGACGGGGCCGCACCGGCAACTGCGCCGCTCATCCCCGGATGTCTACGTACGGGCTCGGCGAGATGGGCGGACTGGCGTGGGGCGGGCTCCTCGCCGACCTCGTGGTCGTCCCGCACGCCGACGCCATGCTGGTGAAGCTCCCGGCCGGCGTCGACCCGCTGGCCGTCGCCAGTGCGAGCGACAACATCCCCGACGCCTGGCGCACCGTAGGCCCGCAGCTGGCCGCCGACCCGGGCGCCGAGGTCCTCGTGGTCGGGGGTGACGCTGGCCCGAGCTCGATCGGCCTGTATGCCGCCGGACTCGCGGTCGCGCTCGGCGCGGCGCGAGTTAGCTACCTGGACCAGGACGCCGGCCGGCTCGCCATCGCGACCGCGCTCGGCGCTCAGGTCATCGAGGGACCGCCCCCGCGCAAGGCGGGCGCGTTCCCGATCACCGTGGACGCCAGCGGCTCGCCCGAGGGCCTGCGGTGCGCGCTCAACAGCACCGCCTTCGACGGCACCTGCACCAGCCCGTCGGTCTATCTCCAGGACCCGGCCCTGCCGCTGTTCTCGATGTACTCTCGCTGCTGCACGCTGCACACCGGCCGGGCCCACGTCCGCCCCGCCATACCGGTGGTGCTCGACCTCGTCGCCGCGGGCTTCAACCCCTCGCTCGTCACCTCGGCCGTGGTGCGCCAGGCTGACGCCGCCGACGCGCTGGCAGCCCCGCCGATGAAACTGGTCATCGACTGCTCCGCGTAGCGGGTCAGCGACTTTCTCGGTAGCGATGAAGCCACAGACCGGGAATGGGAGCCAGCCGTCGCAGGTGGCGTAGCTGACCGTCGTGTCCCCACCCCGCGCCACGACCTCGAACAGGGTCTCGGGGCTGTAGTTGTGCCCCACTTTCGCGCTCGCGCGACCTTTCCCACGGGAGTGAGGCGACATAGCACGGATTCCGTGGCCCCAAAAGGTATTAGTCGGGCGTTAACATCACTGAAACCCGTGCTATGTCGGTGCTGGCTGGTTCTGGGACTTGTCTGCGGACGTGATGCGGAACACCGGGAACCTGGGTGCGATCTGCTCGAACTCCGCGAGCGGGGCGTGGCGATCGACCGGGATGTGGGGGCGCGCTCCTGGCGCGAGCGCTAGGTACCGTCGCAGGATCGCCGGCCTGGCGGCTGCGGTGACTTCCTCTAGGCGGATGGACTCACGCCGGCCATGGCGCAGCACCGCCTGACCGCCGGCGGCCCGGATGTTCCGCACCCAGTTCGTGTCCTCGCCGAGCATCGCGACCAGGTAGCGCTCGCCTTCATAGTCAGCGATCACCACCGGGAACGAGATCACCCGCCCGCTGCGGCGTCCCTTGACCTCGAGCACCGCGGCGCGCTGGGGCCAGATCCCGGCCGCGAAGACGGCGGCCGACGCCTTGTTCTGCCACCGCGCGAACCGGTTCGGGCGGCCTCCTCGGTACAGCCATCGCAGGTAGTTGTCGTATAGCCGCATCGGATCTCTCCTCGCCTACCTGGGCCCGAGGCTCGATCGGGCCCTGATCGCCAGCCTGACCGGAGCCGAGCTGGCCCGGCAGGGCCGAAGGGCACATCGATCGTCACGGGCATCCGGTGACGCCGCCGCCCGGCCGCCCGGCTGCGCCTGCCTCATCGCGGGACAGGCTGGTGATCCGGTTGCGGTCGGCTAGTTCGCTGGCAGCTGGCCTGGCTGGCCTCCGCGCAGCAGATTCCGGTCAGCGACGCTGGCATGGCGAGCTCCCGGTTAGGATTCCCATGAGTTCGTGGCAGGAGCCGTCGACCAGGCTCGCGGGCAAGGCCGTCAGAGGGCTCCGATCACCTGCCTGCCGAAGGCGAGGCCGGCGCGGTACAGATTCGTGCCGCGCGGGCAGCGCGATGCGGCCACGGTTCGCCGGGGTGGCCAGCCTGCGGGACGGCAGTGCCTAGGCGGGAGGGCTGAGCAATGCGTCAACGCCGCGCAAACCGCAAGCGGGCCGCGCAGACTGACGATCAAGCTCAGTCGCAGTACCCGGACCAGCAGTCCTATCGGGACCAGGGGCCGTACCGGGGTGAGCAGTCCTACCGGGACCGGCGGCAGTACCCGGACCAGCGGTCCTACCCGGATCGGTCGCAGTACCCGGATCAGCAGGCTTACCAGGCTCCGCCGCGGTACGCGGATCAGCAGCCGCCGTATGCCGAGCCGTCGTATGCCGAGCCGTCGTACGCGGATCAGCCGCCGCACTGGGTTCCGCAGCCGCCCGAGGCTGCGGCGCCCGCCCGGCCGAAGCGGCGGCGGTCGCGGACCGTCGCCGTCCTGGTCATGGTCGCCGTCCTGATCATCGGGCTGGGCGTGGCCGGAGCCAGCTATCTGCTTCTGCGTACCAAGGGCAGCGCGCAGCAGACCGCGGCCAGCTATCTGCGCGCCTGGCAGCAGGGCGACTACCCGGCCATGGAGCGGGTCAGCGTGAACGTGCCGGGATCCGGGCTGGCCGGCCCGCTGACGCAGACGTCGGCGGAGCTTGGCGTCCGCAGCACGCACCTGAAGCTCGGCCGGGTGACGACCAGCGGCGGCACGGCGCAGGCGCGGTTCACGGTCACCGACGACCTCGCGAGCAGCCATGTCTGGACGTACCAGGGGCTGCTGCGCCTCGTCGACCGGAACCGTCGCTGGTGGGTGAACTGGAGCCCTGCTGCGATCTACCCGGCGCTCCGCCCGGGCGAGCGGTTCGCGCTCAGCAGCGCGTGGCCGGCCAGGGCGCAGGTCCTCGCGGCGGACGGAAGCGTGCTGAGCTCTCCGGCGGCGATATCGCAATCCGGCTCACTCGCCTTGCTTACCGGCATTCTGGTGCCGGCGACCGCCAAGCAGGCCAAGGCACTCGGCGCTCCGTACAAGGCCGGTGATCCGATCGGCCTGGGCGGGATCGAGCAGGCCTATCAGGCCCAGCTGGCTGGCCGTCCTTCGCTGACGGTTCGCATCGTCGGCCCTGGCAAGCACGTCGACGGTGTTGCCGCTCATTTCGCCGCTGCTCCCGGAAAACCGGTGCGGACCAGCATCGAGCTGGCCGTCCAGCTGGCCGCATCGCACGCCGTGTCGTCCGCGAATACGACGAAGGCGATCGACATGGTGGTCGTCCAGCCGTCCACCGGACGGGTGCTCGCCGTGGTCGAACGGCCCGGCGGGTTCGACCGCGCCCTGGAAGGCATCTTCCCGCCCGGTTCGACCTTCAAGGTCGTCACAGCTTCCGCCCTGGCCAGGACGGGCCTGACCCCGTCAAGCCCGGTTCAGTGCCCGAGCCAGGTGACGATCGACGGCCGGACGTTCCACAACGACGCCAACGAGCATCTCGGGGCGACCAGCCTGCAGACCGCGTTCGCGGTCTCCTGCAACTCGACGTTCGCCCTGCTGGCCACCCAGCGGCTGACCGGGACGTCGCTCGGCTCGATGGCATCGTCCTACGGGTTCAACGCCAGCCCGGCGCTCGGCATCCCGGCCACGCTCGGCCGGTTCACCCGGCCGCACTCGCCGGTCGATCTCGCGGCCGACGCGTTCGGTCAGGGACTCGACCTGGTCAACCCGCTCAGCCAGGCGACGGTGGCGGCTGCGGTCGATAACGGCAGCTGGCGGCCGCCGCTGCTGGTGATCAGCCCGGCGCCGCGGCAGACCGCCCGGCCGCACGCGCTCAGCGCGGCGATTCTCGCCACGCTGCGGCCGATGATGCGGGCCGTCGTGACCAGCGGCACCGCCTCAGGGGTTGGCTTCGGACCCGGGGTCTACGGCAAGACCGGGACAGCCGAGTACGGCACCGGTCCGCACCCGCAGTCGCACGGCTGGTTCATCGGCTACCGGGGCGACATCGCGTTCGCCGTCCTCGTGGAGGACGGTGGCTTCGGGGCCAACAGCGCGGGTCCGATCGCCAATGCGTTCCTGCGCGGGTACTGAGGCCGCCGCCGGCTCGTCGGGTCCCTTCGGCGGAGGGGGATGATCGGCGCATGGGCAGTGGCCGGTATGAGTCCTGGTTCGTCAGCGCGCGGGACCCAGCCGCAGCCAGAGCGCTGTGGATCCGCCACACCAGGCACGTCCCGCGCGCGGGGCCGGAGTCGGCCGCCCTGTGGTGCACCCTGGTCGATCCCGGCCTGAGCGAGCGACCGGTGATTGTCAAGCAGGTGTCCGGCACGCTCCCGGCGGACGCGGTCGCGGGTCCCGAGCAGTTCCTGGGAAGCGCGACCATGGCGGGCCGGGCCGTGGGCTGGGACCTGCGCATCAGCGGCGGGCAGCCGGAGCTGCTTCCGCTGCGGCCCCGCGCGCTGTACCGCTCGCCGCTGCCGCGCACCAAGCTTGCGGCGAGTGTCCCTGACTGCCTGGTCAACGGCACGATCGAGGTCGACGCCCGGCCCTTCGCCGTCTCGGGATGGCGCGGGACCGTCGGCCACAACTGGGGATCGGAGCATGCCGATCGCTGGGTGTGGCTGCACGGGGCCGACTTCGGCGGGGCACCGGACTGCTGGCTGGAGCTGGTACTCGCCAGGATCAGGATCGGCCCGGCGCGCTCCCCCTGGACGGCGATGGGAGCTATCAGCCTCGGTGGTGAGCGGATCCCGCTCGGCGGGCTCGGCCGCCGGCCGCGGGTCGACGGCCAGCAGGACCGGCTCACGGCCAGCATCACGTCACCGGGAGGCCGGCTCCGCGTGCGCGTGACGACGGCCGAGCAAGACGCGGTCGCCGTCGCGTACCAGGATCCGTCCGGGGGCAGCCGGGCCGTCAGGCATGCCGCCATTGCCGCCGTCGAGCTGGCGCTGGTCCGAAAGGACGGCCGTGAGCTGGCCCTTTCCACCAGCCGCGGTGCTTATGAGTTCGGCACCAGCCAGGGCCTCGGCGCGGTCGCGCTCGAACCGCTCCCCGAGGGCTGAGCGCCAGGTTCACGCCGCTGCCGGGCCGCCGGGCGGCGGGACGGCGGGTCGGCGGGGCGGCCGGTACGGTTCCCCTATGCGGGTGCTGCTGACCGATGGCTCGGGCCTGACCGCCCGCCAGACGGCCGGCCAGCTCGCGGACGCGGGCCACGTGGTGGAGGTGCTGTCGCCCGATCCCGTCTGCCTGGCCCGCTTCACCAGGAAGGTCCGCGGAGTCCGCCGCGTCCCCTCCTTCGGGGCGGATCCGTTCGGCTGGCTGGAAGCCGCCCTGAGCATCTGCCGGGCTGCCGAGGCCGACGTGCTCTTCCCCACGCAGGAGCAGGCGGCGGTGCTCTCCGCGGGCCAGGCCGCGGTGGCCAGGGCCGGCGTCCGCACCATCGTGCCGTCCTTTGCCGCCCTGTCTGCCGTGCAGGACAAGGTGTCGGCGTTCGGCACGCTGAAGACGCTCGGGCTGCCGCAGCCGGAGACCGTCGTCCTGACCGATCCTGCCGACGTATCGGCCTGGGACCGGTTCCCGGTGTTCATGAAGCTGCCGATCGGGACGGCGACCACCGGCGTCCGCCTGATCAGGGACTCCTCGCAGCTTCCTGTCATGATCGCGCAGGCGCGGGCTGCTGGCGCCTTCGAGGACGGCGGCGTGGTGGCACAGGCGCCGGTCGCCGGGCAGCTCGCCATGATTCAGTCGGTGTTCGCCGCCGGTGAGCTGGTCGCCTTCCATGCCTGCCGCCGGGTCCGCGAGGGCGCCAGCGGCGGGGCAAGTCACAAGCGCAGCCTGGATCTGCCCGCCGCGCGCGAACATCTCGCGGTCCTCGGCCGGCGCCTCGCCTGGCACGGCGCCCTGTCGGCGGACGCCATCCTCGGCCCGGACGGGCCCGCCTACATCGACGTCAATCCCCGCCTCGTCGAGCCCGCCAACGCCCGGCTGGCCGGCGTCGACCTGGTCACCCCGATGCTGGAGCTGGCCTGCGGCGGGACGGCATCCGTGCAGCCGCCCGGACGCCCGGACGTATCGACCCACCAGCTCCTGCTCGCGGTGCTTGGCGCCGCCCAGCACACCGGCCGGCGAATGCCAGCCCTGACCGAGGTGCTGGCCGCCGCCCGGCACCGCGGTGAGTACCGCGGCAGCATCGAGGAACTGACCCCCGCCCGGAGCGATCTGCGAGCCGCGATCCCGGTGGGCGTGGCCGTCCTGGCGGTCACGGCTCGTCCGTCGGCCTGGCGGTGGTTCTCGTCCGGCAGCGTGAGCGGCTACTCGCTGACGCCGCAGGGCTGGCGTCAGATCGTCACGCGGGCCGCGGCGGGCCCGCTGGTAAGTTGATGTCGGGACGGCCGGACGCGGGCCGAGGGAGAGGGAGATGCCGGGCATGGACGGAACGCTGACCGCCGGGGACCTCGAAGTGTTCCGCAAGGACTTCACCGCCAGCCCGGCCTACCGGCTGGCGCAGAACGCGGTGACCCGGGTCGCCGTCGATGACGTGGCCATCAACCGGGAGATCATCAACAGCACCGGGCATTTCCTGTCCACTGCGCTGGACGACTGGAAGGTAACCAATCAGGAGCGCAGCGGGCGGTGCTGGCTGTTCGCCGGGCTCAATCTGCTGCGCGTCGGCGCCATGCGGAAGATGGGTCTCAAGGACTTTGAGTTCTCCCAGAACTACGCGATGTTCTGGGACAAAGTCGAGCGGGCCAACTACTTCCTCGAGGCAATCATCGAGACGGCCGACCGTGACATTGACGACCGGACCGTCGCCTTTCTCCTTGAGGCCGTGGCGGAAGACGGCGGCCAGTGGAACATGTTCGTGGCCATCGTCAACAAGCACGGCCTGGTGCCCAAGTCGTTCATGCCAGAGACCAACAGCTCGTCCAGCACGGCCCGGATGAACTCGGTGCTGCGCAATCTCCTGCGTCAGGGGGCCAAGTCGGTACGCGCGGCGTCGGCACGCGGCGTCGACGCGGCACGAGCCGAGAAGGCGGACATCCTGCGAGTCATCTACCGGGTGCTGTGCATCCACCTCGGAACCCCGCCGGACAGCTTTGACTGGCAGTGGACGGACAAGGACCGGGTGTTCCACCGGGACGGCGCGGTGACTCCCGCGGAGTTCGCCGCGAAGTACGTGGAGCTGCCGATCGATGACTACGTGTGCCTGGTCCACGATCCGCGCGGGTCGAGCCCGACCGGCCGGACCTTCACGGTCGAGTACCTCGGAAACGTGCTCGGCGCCCCGCCGGTCACCTACCTCAACGTCGACATGCCAGTGATCAAGGACATCGCGTCTCGTACCCTTCGGCGAGGCGAGCCGGTGTGGTTCGGCTGCGATGTCGGCAAGATGATGAGCAACGAGTACGCGATCTGGGACGCCGGCCTCTACGACCTGCCGTCGGTCTACGACACGGCCTTCACGCTCGACAAGGCCGACCGTCTGGTCTACCACGAGACCCAGATGACCCACGCCATGCTCTTCACCGGAGTCGATGTGCTCGACGGCGTCGCCCGCAGGTGGCGGGTGGAGAACAGCTGGGGCGCTGAGAAGGGCAAGGACGGCTTCTACACCATGAACGACTCGTGGTTCGACGAGTATGTCTTCGAGATCGCGGCCAGGCGGAGCGAGCTTCCCGAGCCGCTGCGCCAGGCGCTCGACACCGAGCCGATCGTCCTGCCCGCCTGGGACCCGATGGGCGCCCTGGCCCGCTAGCCCGGACGGGCCGCCTCTTCGGCCGCGCCCCGCGGAGCTGCTGCGGCCGGGCCGGGCCTAGCGCGGCCTGCGGTCAAGAGCGGCCGTGGTCTGCAAGACTGGGCGCTGACCTCGGAGCATAAGGAGCATGGCGTGACTCAGCAGCCTGGACCGGTCGACCCCACGCAGGATCATCCGGAGCACGAGGACATGCCCTGGACGATCGACATCCCCGGGCACGCCCAGCGTACCGACTCACCCGAGTACACGAAGTCCAGGCAGACCATGAACGACATGGCCAGCGGCGTCAGCGCGCTGATCTACGGGCAGGGACCTTACGAGGATCATCATGGCGGTGGTTTGTGGCTCAAGGATGCGCAGGGCTGGTTCCTGGTGCGCAACCTCGCCGGGATGGAATGGTCCTCGCAGTTCTGCGCCGATCCGGCCAAGGTCGACCTGCTCAGGCAGAATGCGCAGCGCCTCTACGCCGCCTTTCCCGACGCGGTCCGGGAACTGGGCATCGCTGATCTGCTCAGCACCCCGATCACCGACGCGGTCGGCGTCGCCCAGTGGACGGACTCGATCTGTAACGCGAGCGTCCCGCTGCCGACACCGGCTCACACGGGCGTGCTGCCGACCGGCGGCGGCGTGCACCATTATCCGAGTCCGATCACCGAGATCGCGTTCTTCAAGCGAGATGACTTCCAGCTGTGGGTAACCGACCAGCAGGGCAACCCGGCAGCCGTGGCCCCGGTCGCCCCGCCGGGTTCCGGCGACGGGCGGGTGCATGTGCTCTGGGCAACCTCTGGCTCGGATCTGGCCGGGCAGGTGACCCAGGCTGAGTCCGCGAACACCCCGCTCGTCCTGAGCGCCGACCATCCGCTGGCGAAGCAGGCGTTCGCTCAGCAAACCAGCTGAACGAGGCCGGGCGCCGGTAAGGCGCCCGGGGAGGACCAGCGGGGAACGGCCGGCCCCGAAGGTAACGGCCGACCTGCACAGACAGGCGGATCTATCCGATCGGCGACCTGGAACCGACCCGGGTTATCGCGCCTCGCCAGGCCGGCCGCACCGTAAATTCACGATGCGAGCTATTGACTTCAAGCCAGCAACGTTCAAGCTAGCTTCTTGAGGCCAGATGTCTGTTTGCGGCGCAGTTTGGCCTGCCATTGCCATTCGTTCCAAGAAGGGATGCCTCATGCGCTCTCGTTCTCGACGTTTAGCACTCTTCGCGGCAGCAGCGTCGCTGCCCCTGGCGATCAGCGGCACGGCATTGGCCGCGGGATCGCCGGCCGCAGGTCCGCCGCATCACGTCTTCAGCGGCAAGCCGTCCGTCCTGACCGCCGCCCAGGTCCGCAATCTCGCGGCCCACGCGACGCAACGTTCGATCATCATCTTCAAGAACCAGCTCACTCAGCTGCCCGCTAAGGGCGCCACCGCCAGGATGAGGGTCAGCGCCGCCAGGGCCGCGCAGGCCGGCGTGCTGGCTGAGCTGAAGGCGGTGCACGCGACCCACGTGACCAGCTTCAGCATCATCAACGCGATCTCAGCGACGATCTCCTCGGCCGAGGCCAGCCGGCTGAGCGCCAACCCGGCCATCCGGGCGGTCGTTCCTGACGCGGTGCGGCACTTCTCCTCGCTCGGCGGCGGCCCCGGGGCGGCATTGCCCGCGCTGCCGGGCAGGCACCGCGGCTCGGGCGTCCGGACTGCCACGCAGCAGATCTGCCCGTCCAATCCGGCTCAGCCGATCATCGAGCCAGAGGCGCGGACTGTGATGAACGTGCCCGCTGCCCAGCAGATCGTGGACGGGACCGGCGTCAAGGTCGGCATCATCGCCGATGGCATCGACCCGAACAACGCCGACCTGATCCGCCCGGGCGGCCAGCACGTCATCTTCGACTACGAGGACTTCAGCGGGTTCGGCACCAGCTCGCCCACTGACGGCCGGGAGGCCTTCCTCGACGCCGGCACGATCGCCTCGCAGGGCAATCTGACCTACGACCTGTCCAACTTCGTCAACCCGGCGCACCCGCTGCCGCCAGGCTGCAACATCAAGATCGAGGGCATCGCCCCGGGCGCCAGCCTCGCCGTGCTGAACCTGGCCGGCCCCAACGCCGGGTTCTTCAACTCGACGATCATTCAGGCGATCCAGTGGGCAGTCCTTCAGGACCACGTCAACGTCCTGAACGAATCGATCGGCGGCAACCCGCTCCCCAACACCCAGGACGACCCGGTGGCCCTGGCCGACCAGGCCGCGGTGGCCGCTGGCGTGACCGTCGTGGCCAGCAGCGGCGACGCCGGCCCGTTCAACAACATCGGCTCGCCGGCCACCACGCCCGGCGTGATCGCGGTCGGCGGCACGACCACCTACCGGGTCTACCGGCAGACCACCCGCTATGGCACCAACCTGGTGCCCGGCGGCTGGGAGGACAACAACATCACGGCGCTGAGCGCATCTGGCATCACCGAGTTCAGCCCGCACACGGTGGACGTGGTCGCTCCTGGTGACCGCGGCTGGTCCCTGTGCAGCACCAACACCACGGCGTTCTTCGGCTGCACCGACATCGACAATGGTTCGGCGCCGGGGATCTGGGCGGCTGGCGGCACCAGCGCGTCCGCACCGGAGACCTCCGGCACCGCTGCCCTGGTCATCGAGGCCTACGCCAACACCCACCACGGCAACCTGCCGTCCCCGGCCCTGGTCGAGCAGATCATCGTGAGCACGGCCACCGACCTGGGAGCGCCTGGGGATCACCAGGGCGCAGGGCTGGTGAACACGCTCAAGGCGGTACAGCTCGCGGAGTCCGTCAATGGCGGCAGCCCAGTGGGCTCGACGCTGCTGGTGAACAAGACGAGCCTGGACGCCACCGTGAACGCGGGCCAGTCGGCCACGTTCAGCCTCGGCGTCACCAACGAGGGCACCGGATCCCAGACGGTCACCCCGACCATCTCCGGCCGCCCGACGACGCTGTCCAGCGGCACCGGCACCGTCAACCTGAGTCCTTCGTCACCGACCTACATCGACGGTGAGGGGCGCACAGACTTCTATGCGCTGCACACCTTCAACGTGCCGTCCGGGGCCGACTACCTGAACGGCGACATCACCTGGAACGCCCTGAACATCGGCGGCGTGGCATTCGAGACGCTGTTCGACCCGCAGGGCAACGTGGCCGCGTACTCGCTGATCGGGACCAACCAGAGCGGGTTCGGGCACGTCGAGGTGCGCAAGCCGATGGCGGGCACCTGGACCGCGGTGATCTTCACGGTCAGCAACGCCCCGTACACCGGGCCGGTTCAGTTCTCCTACTCCACCGAGAAATTCCACTCGACGGGCTCGGTCTCGCCCTCCTCGATCACGCTCGCGCCCGGGCATTCAGGCACGTTCAACGTGACCGTCACGGCGGGCCAGGCCGGCGACGAGGCACTCAGCCTGCACCTGGGAACCGGCGGCAGCGCCGACGGCGCCATTCCGATCGTGCTGCGCGCTCTCGTCCCGATCAACAACAGCGGCGGCACTTTCGCCGGGACGCTGACCGGCGGCGGCAACTTCTTCAACGCCGGCCAGGAGTTCACCTACCAGTTCAACGTGCCGTCAGGGAAGCCGTCCCTGAACCTCGGCATCCAGCTAGCCGACCCGAACTACTCACTCGAAGGGTTCCTGATCGATCCCAATGGCGAGCCGGTTGACGTGCAGTCGACCGCCAACGACGTCTTCTTCGGCTCCGGCCCGACCATGCAGTTCTTCCGTGGTACGCCGGCGCCTGGCCTGTGGACGTTTACGCTGCTGACCTTCGCCCCGGTAGACGGCGCGCACCTGCGCGAGCCGTTCACCGGTGCTGTCTCGTTCACCGCGCCGTCGGTGACCAGCAACGGGATACCGAACTCGCCAAGCACGGTGCTCGCGGTCGGCGTGCCGGTCACCGCGACCGTCACGGTGACGAACACCGGCAACATCGCGAAGGACTTCTTCGCCGACGCGCGCCTGAACGGGCGCGTGCCGCAGGAGCTGCTCGGCACCGACGTGAACGCCGTGCCGCTGCCGCTGTCGCTGAACGCCCAGCCGAACTGGCTGGTCCCGACCAATACCAACGCCCTCGCCGTGGCCGCTCAGGGCACGGTGCCGATCACTTTGGAGGTATCGGCCAACAACGGCGATCCTGATGTGGCAGGCGTCTCGTTCGGCAACGACGCGGCGGCGGCCATCGCGGCACCCGAGGTTGCCCCAGGGTTCTTCTTCGGTCTCCCCGAGCCCACCGGGCCGTTCGGGTCCGGTCCCGTCAGCGGGACGGTGAACCTCGCGGCGGTCGCCAACACCAACCCGTTCGACTCGGCTGTGTCCGCGGACAGCGGTGACATCTGGGCGTTCAGCGTCAACCAGAACGCCACCTACTCGCCGCTGACCCTCAACCCCGGCCAGACGGGCACCATCACGCTCACCATCACACCGAACGCGGCCAAGGGCACGGTGGTGCGAGGCTTCATCGCCATCGACACCTTCAACCTGGCCACGAACAGCGGTGATGAGCTGATCAACATCCCTTACACCTACACGGTCGGCTAACCGCCGAACCCCTGAAAGCCGGTGGCCCGGCTGGCCTGCACCGAGCAGGTCAGCCGGGCCACCGGCTGTCTGGGCCGCCGGCCGCGGGCCAGTGCCGCCCGCCAGCGCCGCTGGCTGGCGTCCGCGCGTGCGGCTCGCCTGCGGTCGCGATCGATCCGGCCACCGCCTTCACCGCGTTCACCGACGAGTTCGAGGACACCGGCGGGTCTTCGCCCAGGCCGGGCCCCGGCAGCTGTGACGCGGCATCTGCCACGAGGCATGGCTGGTCGGGTCCCGGCCTGGTTCGGTAGAGTCTTGCCGCGATTCGCAGTGCCCTGGCAGGTGGTGCCATGGCGGGCAAGGACTTGGGGGCTAGCTGGTGACCGCCATACCGTTGATCTTCACCAGCGGCTGGGCCAGCGGCATTAACTCCTATGCCGTGGTGCTCATGCTCGGCCTGCTCGGCAGGTTCGGCCACATGTCCGCTGTGCCGCCCACGCTGGAGCGGACGGATGTGCTGGTCGTGGCCGGGGTGCTGTTCGCGTGCCAGTTCGTGGCGGGGAAGATCCCGTACGTGGACTCAGCCTGGGACCTGGTCCACACCGCGGTGCGGCCCGTCGTCGGCGGCGCGATCGGCGTCCTGATGGCTCATCACGCGCACGGCTCGCTGCCGCAGGCCATCGGAGCGGCGGCGGTCGGAGGCGGTGCCGCCCTGGTCACCCACCTGGTCAAGACCGGGGTGCGGATGGGCGTCAACACCAGCCCTGAGCCGGTCAGCAACATCGTGGCGAGCGTGCTCGAGGACCTGACGGCGTCGGGCATGGTGGTCTTCGCGCTGCTGCACCCGGTCCTGGCGGCCTTGGTCGCGGCGGTGCTGCTGGTGCTTGGCATGCTGGTGGTCGTCCTGCTGGCCTCGCGCATCCGGCGGTTCTGGCGCCGCCGCCGCGAGCGCAGGCTGCAACATCAGGCCGGCCGCGCTCACCTGGGCCGGCCATCGGTGGCGCCGGGTGAAGCCTCGCGGTCCTAGCCGCCGTTCCCGCAGGACGGCATGGCTGATATGCCGACGGCCGGGTGAGCAATGCCGTGCATGATCTCGGTTCCGGCCAGGAAACGGGTCGCATTCCGGCAACTGCGGCGACATCATCGCAGTATGGAGCATCTCAGTACCGCCCAGCTGGAAGCCGGCCTGGACCGCATCCGCGAATCGCCATCGGACAACGGCACGGTCGAGCTGATCGTGTGCCGACCGGAAGTCGACGAGCGCCAGGTACTCGTCGAGGCCAAGCTCGACGCCGAGGTCGGCCTGGCCGGCGACAACTGGCGGATGCGCGGGAGCAGCAGCACGACCGACGGTGCGGCGCACCCTGACAAGCAGCTGACGGTGATGAACTCCCGTGCCGCCCTGCTGGTCGCCCAGGACCCTGACCGCCGGATGCTGGCCGGGGATCAGCTCTACGTCGATCTCGACCTCAGCCCGGCTAACCTGCCTCCGGGCACCCGGCTCGCGCTCGGCTCGACGGTGATCGAGGTCACCGACCAGCCGCACCTGGGCTGCGTCAAGTTCGCCGCCCGTTTCGGCAACGACGCGTGGCGGTTCGTCAACTCGCGGACCGGCCGCGGGCTGCGGCTGCGCGGCCTGAACGCGCGTGTCGTCGTCTCGGGAACCGTCCGGACCGGGGACGCGATCCGCAAGCTGACCAGCCAGGCCGGCTGAGCCGCGGCCGCTGGCCTGCCAGATGCTGGCCTGCCCGGTTCCGGTCGAGTAGCGTGCGGGTCATGTCCTCTGGCTGGCATGCGCTTTCTTACTCGGACTGGCAGGCGACCTGCGACACGCTGCACGCGCACACCCAGGTGCTCGGCAAGCTGGCCGTGCGGCTCGCGCCGCCGGAGCCGGAGTTGCAGCACGCGGCGTTGCGGCTGACGGCGCGGGGATGGGAGACGGCGCCGCTGCCCGCGCCCGACGGCTCGGGCTCGCTGGTAGTCGCGCTCGATCTGCGGCTGCACGAGGCGCTGGTCGAGCACAGTCGCGGCCAGGTCGAGCACATCGCGCTGACCGAGGATCGCGCGGTCGGGGACGTGACGCGGGATGTGCTGGCAGCGGTGCGACGCCTGGGCGGCGCCGTGGAGATCGACCCGAGGCCGCAGGAGGTTCCCTGGAGCGTGCCGCTTGACGAGGACACCGAGCACGCGCACTACGACCGGGAGCAGGTTCGCGGCTATTTCGCCGCCGCGACCCAGGCCGCGCTGGTTCTGGCGGCGTTCCGTGCCCCCTACCGCGGGCGCTCGACGCCGGTGAACGCGTGGTGGGGCTCCTTCGATCTCGCGGTGAGCCTGTTCTCCGGGAGGCCGGCCGACCCTGGATCGGACGATTTCATCATGCGCAACGCCATGGATGCCCAGGAGGTCGCCGTCGGCTGGTGGCCTGGTGACGCGCGGTACGGCAAGGCGGCGTTCTACGCCTATGCGCATCCGGCGCCGGAAGGGTTCGCGTCGGCCTCGCTGTCGCCGCCCGGTGCGCACTGGGACCCGGTCCTCGGCGAGTACATCCTGGACACCGAGGACGTCCGGTCGAGCCCGGATCCGCGCGCGGCAGCGCTGGAGTTCGCCCGCTCGGCGTTCCGCCATGCCTGCGCGGTCTGCCAGTGGGACACCAGGCTGGCCGCCAGCGCGGACGGAACCCCGCCGCCGGTCGTCTGACCCGGGCCGGCCGAAGGGTCGCCTGGCCGCATGATCGCCGAAGGCCGCCCGGCCGGTGCGGCAGCGTCATGGCTGTGCTCCGGCGTCCGCTGGTCCGGTCGCCCCGAGGACCGGAGCTGCGGGGAGCGCCGCCACCTGACCGCGTGTCGCCAGTGCGCGGCTGGGTCAGGTCCGCGTTCCGGCTGCTGGCTCGTTGGCGCCGGGCGGCCCGGCGAGAGCCGCGATCTGGGCATGCGTCGCGAACCAGGGACGGCCCAGGTCGCGCATCGCTGAGATCACCCGTTCCAGCATGCTCAGCAGGTAGCCGCGGCCAATGGCTTCTGGATGCATCGTGTAGGTGACCGCCCGGCGCTCCTGGCGCGCGGATTCGTATTCGTCAAGCCAGATCCGCTCGACCGCGGCCGGGTCGGCGAGGAGGCCGCCGTGGTAGGGCGTCCAGCCGAAGTAAGGCCAGTCGCACAGGCTCCAGTGCCCGGGTATCTCGAGCAGCGGCCGGTCACCGCTAGTCTCCCAGTACGGCCGGTCGTCGGCCATCAGGCTGCTGTCGTAGCAGAACCCAAGCTCGGCGAGCATCGACAAGGTCTCGGGCACTATCTCCCAGCCCGGTGAGCGGTAGCCGACCGGGCGGACTCCGCGGCGGTCGAGCGCGCTCAGGCCGCGCTCAAGCTCCTCTCGCTGGCCCGCGGCGTCGAGGCCGTCGCTCGCGAGGTGCAGGTACCCGTGATGCCCGACCTCGTGCCCGCCGGCCAGGATGGCGGGCACCGCGACCGGATGATGATCGGCGGTGTGACCGGGCACGTAGAACGTGGCCGGGATGTCGGACCGGGCAAGAAGGCCGAGAATCCGGCCCAGGCCTCGGGCCGGCCCGAAGCGGCCCATCGACCGCATGGTGAGCCGGCGGCTGTACTCCGGGCCCTCGCCGAGCCAGGGTGCCTCGCCGTCGACGTCGAACGTCAGGGCCACGGCCACGTCGGCACCGCCCGGCCAGGCGGGAAAGACTGCCTCAGAGTTCATGGCGTCGGTCATGCGTTCTGCTCGTAGGCCATCCGCAGCAGCTGCCGCAGCTCGTCGTCGACGTCGTGCACGCTGCGCAGCGAGACCTTGTGCGTCGCCTGCCCCGGCCCGCTGGCCGGGGTGAGCCGGCCGGAGTCTGGCGGGGCGGCGAACCGGAGCCCCAGGTCCACCCGGTCCCGGGCCGCCGCCGCGATCGCCGCGAACTGCCTGCCGCGGACGAACGGCGTGTAGCTGCCGCGCCCCTCGATGGTCACATCATCGCCCAGGTCACCGATGACAGCGGCGAGCGCGTCGTAGATCGGGCGTAGTCCGGCCTTCGCGCCGCGGTACTGGCTGTCGACGTACTCGACGACACTGGGCCGCACCCAGCCTGCCGCCTGTGCCGCGGCATCGGCGATCGCCCACTGGCTGTTCTGCGGCACGCCGTGGGTGGATCTCAGCCAGCCGCGCACGGCGTTCTGGTCGAGCGGGTCGATGCCGCTGCTCTGGACCAGCGCGACCCACGAATCCAGCGACCGGCCGGTACGGGCCGCCAGCGACGCGCTCACCGCGCTCATCATCTCGTCGGGCGTCTGTGCCATGCCGCACAGCCTAG
>DATNIU010000144.1:0-31186 GCA_035604275.1 Streptosporangiaceae bacterium
ATCCCGCGATCAGCACGTCCGCGAGGTCGCGGCGGTTGGATCGGGGTGCCTGCCTTCGCGGGTGACCGATCCGGTGGAGCGCCACCGGCACCGGCACGCCGGCCTCCGCCGCGACCGCCGGCGCGGTCTCGGGGCGGTCCACCGCGGTGGAGATCGGGTGATAAAGCGAATCCGGCCGCGGTAATCGTCACCCAGCAGCGCGGCAGCCGCCGGCCGCGTCCACCAGCGTGGCTGGTGACAGGTCTTCTTGTCGGCCACCGGCAATCCGGGCATCCATTCCCTGGCGCGCGCCCGAGGGGGGACCTCGCCGACGAAGTCGGCGTAGGCGGGGACGGTGGCAATGGCCTTGCGCGCCTCCGGGCGCTCGTACTGAGCCGGGTCGACCGGCCGGCCGATGGGTGATTGCCCAGACAGGTATCAGTCCGCGGATCGACCGCCACCGGCACCGGCCGGGCGCCGGCCCGGGCCGTGCAGGCCGGGCAAATATGATGGGCGCATGCGATTCGGCGTGTTTGTACCTCAGGGATGGCGCCTCGATCTGGCTGGCGTGCCCGCCGCGGACCAGTGGGCTACGATGCGCGATCTTGCCAGGGCCGCGGACGCGGGGCCGTTCGAGTCGGTCTGGGTCTACGACCACTTCCACACCGTCCCGCTGCCCACGCAGGAGGCCACCCATGAGGCGTGGTCGCTGATGGCGGCGTTCGCCGCCTCGACCGCCCGGGTGCGGCTCGGGCAGATGTGCACGTGCATGGGCTACCGGAACCCCGCCTACCTTGCGAAGGTCGCCGCGACCATCGACGTGATCTCCGGCGGTCGGGTCGAGATGGGCATCGGCGGCGGCTGGTACGAGCACGAATGGCGCGCCTACGGATACGGCTTCCCCGGTGCGGGCGACCGGCTCGGCATGCTCGACGAGGGCGTGCAGATCATGCGGCAGCTATGGACAGCCGGCACGGCGACGCTGGCCGGGAAGCACTACCAGGTAGACGGGGCGATCGGCCGGCCGCTCCCGATCCAGGACGGCGGCATCCCCCTGTGGATCGCCGGCGGTGGCGAGAAGAGGACGCTGCGGATCGCGGCGAAGTACGCCAGCTACACGAACTTCGACGCGACGCCTGACATCTTCCGCCGCAAGTCCGAGATCCTGGCCGAGCACTGCAAGGACGTGGGCACCGATTTCGACGCGATCGTCCGGTCGTCCAACTTCAACGTCGTGATCGGCGAGACCGAGAAGGACGTGGCCGACAAGCTGGCCTGGGTGCGGGCGCATTATGAGCCGCTGATCCCCGCCGAGTCGCTGGAGCGGAACATGGAGATGTTGACCTCAGGTCCGCTTGTCGGCACGCCCGAGCAGATCGCGGAGCAGCTGGCGCAGGCACGCGATCTTGGCCTCGGCTACATGATCGGTTACTTCGTCGACGCGGCCTACGACCGTCGCGGCATCGAGCTGTTCGCCGACAAGGTGATCCCCGAGCTGGTGAGCTGATCCGGCCGCCCGTGTGCTCAGAGCCAGTGACCGCACCTCAGAGTCCGCGGCAGGCGCTGCCGGCCAGCTACCGGCAGGGCCGGTTCCGGCCGCCGCCGGACGCGACGGAGCTAGTTCTGGTACGCCACGGCGAGTCGGAGCCATACCAGGACGGCAGGCTCTTCCCGCTCACGGACGGGCACGGCGATCCGCCGCTCTCCGCACATGGCCGGGCGCAGGCGGCCCGGGTCTGCGCCCGGCTCGCCGCCGCCGGCATCGAGGCGATCTACGTGACCACGCTGTGCCGCACCGCGGCGACGGCGGCGCCGCTCGCCGAGCGGCTCGGGCTTGATCCGCTGGTCGAAGCGGGACTGCGGGAGGTCTACCTGGGTGAGTGGGAGGGCGGCCGGTACCGCAAGATGGTCGCGGACGGCCATCCGATCGCACAGCGGGTCTTCGCCGAGGAGCGCTGGGAGCTGATCCCGGGCGCCGAGGCCTCGGCCGCGTTCGCCAGCCGGGTGCGGGCCGCGATCGAAAGGCTCGCGGCCGGGCATCCGGGGCAGCGAGTCGCGGCATTCACCCACGGAGGCGTCATCGGCCAGGCCCTCGCGCACGCCAGCGGATCCCGGCCGTTCGCTTTCGTCGGCGCGGACAACGCTTCCATCTCCCGGCTCGTTGTCACGGCCGACGGATGGATCGTGCGCGGCTTCAACGACACGGCGCACCTGGACGCTCCCGGCTAGCGACCGCTGGCCCGGCCCGCGCGCTCCCCTCCCGGCCGGTGGGCGCACCGCCGGCCGGAGTCGCGCAGAATGACCTGCATGACCCTGCGAGCCGCACTGATCAGTCCGCGCCTGCTGGCGCCCGCGTCCGTGGCGCTGGCCAGCTCCGGGCTACTGCGGCTGTACCGGCCCGATCAGCTGGTCCAGATCGGCCGGGCGCTGCTCCGCTACGGACTCGGCCCCGGGTGCGGCCCGATCGCGGGCGCCGCGCTACACCCGGACACGGCCGGCTTCGTCGACGACGCCGGCGCCCTGACCTTCGGCCAGCTCGAGCGGCGGTGCGACGCGCTCGCTGCCGCGCTCACGGCCACGCTGGCGCCCGGCGAGAGCATCGGCCTGCTCGGCCGGAACTCGGCGGCGTTCTATCAGGTGATGGTCGCCGCGTCCCGGTCCGGCCTGGACATCGTGTACCTGAATACCGGATTCTCGGCCAGCCAGATCGCGGAGCTCGCCGCGCACCAGGAGCTGAGCGCGATCGTGCATGACGCCGAGTTCGCCGGGCTGATCCCGGACGGCATCCGGAGCATCGCGGTGACCGGCCAGGATGGCGCCAGCATCGAGCATCTGGGGGCCGGCGGCGAACGCCCGCCCGGCCGGCCGCGGCACCGCAGCCGTCACGTCATCCTGACCTCGGGGACGACCGGCAGGCCGAAGGGCGCGGCGCGGACCGGCGGAGACGCCAGCTCTCTTGTCGCGCTTGCCTCCGGGCTGCCGTATCGCGTCCGGGAGACCCACCTGATCGCCGCGCCGATGTTCCATGCCTGGGGGTGGCTGAACGCGCTGCTGACGATGCTGTACAGCAGCACCGTCGTGGTCACGGCCGCCTTCGATCCGCAGCGGGTTCTCGCGCTGGTCGAGCGGGAGTGCTGCCACGTGCTCGTGGCGGTGCCGGCGATGCTGCGCCGCATCATCAGCCTGCCGCCGGAGGTCCGCCGTCAGTACGACACCAGCAGCCTGCGCGTCGTCGCGGTGAGCGGATCGTCGCTGCCCCCGGCGCTGGCCGGGGCGTTCATGGACGACTTCGGCGAGGTGCTGTACAACCTCTACGGCTCGACGGAGGCCGGCTACGCGACCGTGGCGAGTCCCGCGGACCTGCGGGCCGCGCCGGGAACCGCGGGCCGGCCGCTGCCGGGGGTCGATGTCCGGGTGCTGACCGCCAGCGGCAGGCGCTGCCCGCGGGGAACGCCGGGGGACATCTGGGTCGGAAGTCATGATTCGATCGGCCCCGCTCCGACCGGCCCCGCTCCGATCGGCACGGCGCGGCCGGCGAGCCCGCGCGGTGCCGGGCGCGCCTGCGTGCGCAGCGGCGACATCGGCTGGTTCGACGCCGAGGGCAGGCTGTTCGTCTCCGGCCGGGCGGACGAGATGATCATTACCGGCGGCGAGAATGTCTATCCGGCCGAGATCGAGAACACCCTGGAACGGCACCCCGGCGTGCTCGAAGCGGCGGTGACCGGAGAGCCGGACGACGAGTTCGGCCAGGTCGTCGTCGCCCACCTGGTGCTGCGGCCCGGAGCGAGCGTCACATCGGAGGCGCTGGCGTCCTGGTGCCGGGCCGGCCTGGCGTCGTTTCAGGTTCCGCGCCGATACGTGACGCACGAGTCGCTGCCGCACAACGCGGCAGGCAAGGTGCTCAAGCGCGGGCTGCGAGATCCGTGACGGCCGGCCAGGTCGGGACGCTGGCCGGCCGCGTGCCGTCGCTCCCGATGATTGGCCCGGCCATTCCTGGGAAGTGGCTGGGCGCAATCACCTAACCGGGAGGTTCAGATGTCCCGCAAGTCTCGTCATAGCGGGCTTGGCAGCGCGCGAGACCGCGCGCGCCGGGCCGCCGCTCACGTCAAGCCGGTCGCGGCCCAGGTCAAACCGCTCGCCCGGAGCACCGGAGAGGCTGCCAGGCACCGCGTGCGCAAGACGCGCGCCTGGGCGGCGCCACAGGTCGAGCGCACCGGGCAGGTTCTGCAAGACACGGTCGCGCCGAAGGTCTCCGCCGTGCTGTCCTCGGCCGCCCAGCGGCTGGATCCGGCCGAGCCACGGCGCCGGCAGTGGCGCAAGCGGATCGGCGCGGCGACCATCACCGCCGCGGCCAGCGCGGCCGCGGCGTTGCTGCGCAGCCGGAGGAAGCCGGACGGCGCGACGCCGGCCGATGCGGACGGCCCGGAATTCGCCGCGCCGGCCGGCGCCGGGCAGGCCACGACTGGCGGCGACGCTGCCGCCGGCTCAGGCAGCCAGGTGCGAGTCTCCTGAACAGGCCTGCCTGACCGGGTCCTGGCCTGGCCGAGTTCCGCTGACATAGCCGGCGCCCATTTCCGCCCGGGATCGCGGATTGGATAACTCGCCGGCTATCTGGCCGCCTATCTGGATGAGTGCCGCATGATGCGGAAGAAATGACCTGGGCGGTTAAGGCATGCATGTCCAGATAGCGCGCCTTCGGCCATCGTGACCGTTCATGAAGATCGTCACCCGGCTTGGCCGCCAGATCGCCGCAGCGCTGGCCAGGTGATCCCGGCACGGCCTGAGCCTGGCTGTGCCGGGATTGGCAGCGCGGACGCGAAGGCATGGTCTGAATATTGCCAAGGCCAGGCAGCGCTATTAACTTGAGGAAAGGCAGTGGGCGGTCCTGGCTGAGGTCGCCCGCGACTCGACAGAGAAGAGGTCCTCATGCCAACACTTGCTGCGGAGAAGAGCCACAATGCGCTCGTCGTGGCGCCAGCCATCCGTACCAGCGTCTTCCTGACACCGGAGCGGGTGGCGAAGATGCTGCAGGAGCGCCGGGGCTTCCAGATCGTGAAGTTCCGCACCAACTGCTCGGACTGCGTTCCCAACCTCTAGACCGGCCGCACGCCATCGGAACTCGGCGTCATCGGGGTGCAGTATCTGCACCCCGATGGGGATCGCCGGGTCCGGCTGCCGCGCCGCCGAGGTGACCGAGCCGGGCAACGTCGAGGCCGGCGGGTGATGGCGAGCTTGGGCGTCCCGCTGGCGTACCACACCTATCAGGAGGTCCGGTGCCAGCGGTAGTTTTCTACAACAAGGGCGGCCAGGCGGAGTCACTGACGGCGGCGCCTGGCATGACGGTCAGGGAACTGCTCCGCAACCACGGCATTCCGGCGAACGCGGTGCTCACCTGGATCAACGGCAAGGTCGTCGCTGAGCAGGCGGCGGTGGTCGCGCCCGACGATCACGTGGAGATCCGTCAGGTACGGCACTACGACCTGGACGTCACCCGCAGGCCGGCGGTGCGGGTGCTGCCCTCGGCCAGCCCCCCGGTCTACGCGAAGTCGGTGCTCTTCGATGAATCCGGCCACCTCGAAGTGCAGACCGAGCAGATGGACGAGGCGGAATTCGTCGGCTATGTCGAGGATGTCTTCGCCACCTCGGTGACCGAGCACGGGCTGCTCGCCGCGGATGCGGCGGCCGTGGTCGGCCTGTCCGGCGGACGGGACAGCGTCGCGTTCCTGAAGCTTCTCGATCGGTGCGCGGACCGGATCGGCCGGTTCCCGCTGACCGCGGTGACCGTCACTGGGCTGCCGGACTGGGAGGAGCCGGCCACCTTCGAAGCGGCGCGCACGGTCGCGCAGACGCTCGGCGTCGAGCAGGTGCTGGTCGATGCCGAGGCGATCCGCGAGGTATTCCAGCTGCGCCGCGGTTTCCACGAGGTGATGCAGGACGTGGTGGGCGGCCAGTCCCGGCAGCTGGTCATGGTCATCACCCATCATGTAATGCGCCGGATGGTAGAGATCGAGGGACTGAGCCGGGGCGTGGGCACGGTCGCTCTCGGGCTCAACGCCGACGACCTGTTCGCCACCATCGTCACCTGGCTCACCTCCGGATTCACGATGGGCGGTATCCCGAGCCGGAACATCGGAAAGCTCCGGTACGTCTTCCCGCTGTTCCGCATCACCAAGAAGGAGCTCACCCTCTACCTCGAGCTCGTCGCGCCGGATCTGAACCGGCAGGGCACGCCTGGCCGGTTCACCACCGGTCCGGGAGAGCGGTCGATGGCCTACGCCATCACCGACCACCTGTACGATCTGTGGCCGGGCATCGACTACTACGTCTTCGACGCGTACCAGTCGCTGACCAAGCGCATGGTGCTAGACGCCCACGACGAATGCCGCACCTGCGGTGCGGCGTACCTGCCGCAACCTGGCGTGCACAATCCGAGGGCGCTGTGCGACGTCTGCCACTTCTTCGCGATGAACGAGTACGCCATCGTCCGGGCCTGACCCGGCACCGGCCGGGCACGGTGCGGACTTGACCCGGGCGGGCTGGCACCGGGACTTCCTGAGGCCGGCCTGCTGGCCGGTGCGGGGCTCGGACACCGAGCAGCTGGCCCTGCTTGATGGCCTGCGCCGGATGCTGATCGCTGGCGGGCTGCTGATCCTCGACGTGATGAACCCGGTGTGGATCTTCGGCAACTACCAGGCGTCCGCCGTCGCCGAGATCGGCGGCATGCCGTACCGGTTCGACCGGCACTATGACGTCGCCGAGGGCCGGAGCCGGGGCAGCGTCGTCGCGGCCTGCGCGCCCGGCGACCCAGTCGGCCACGATATCCGGCTGTATACGGCGCCCGAGGTCCGGCGGCTGCTGACCGAGGCGGGCCTGAAGGTCGAGGCGATCGACGCCGACTTCGAGGTGGCCGAGCCCGTCTCGCGGCAGTCCAGGTACCTGCAGTTCGTGGCGCGCCGCTAGCGCGGACGGCGCCTGGTCGGCGCGCGCCCGGTCAGGGCGGTGCGGGCTGGCGGCTGCCGTTGGCCGAGAGCAAGCGCGGGAAGCTCTCGCTCACTGCCGCGCGGACTCGGGCATGCACCTGCGCGACGGATCCGGATCCGGTGATGACCGCGAAGCGAGTGAACTCTGGCAGCTGGCGGTAGCCGCGATCATTGGCCACCAGGAACGCGGCTTCCTCGCGCCCGGCGGCACGCTGGCTCAGCCGGCTCAGTGCCTCGTCGGGCGAGAGGTCGAGAAAGATGGTGAGATCGGGCTCCGGCAGCCGGCGCAGGACCATGCGCAGGGTCTCCTCGTTAGTGGCCCCTACCGCGTAGGCGGCTGCGTAGTGGCACACCGCGGAGCGGTCGGTGACCACCCACTGGTGGGTGGCCAGCGCCGGCATGACCCGGTCGGCCCAGTCCCGGTAGCGCATGAACGCGGTGAGCAGATGGGTGACGTCAGGACCAAACACCTGGTGGTGATCCGACACCCCCAGATCGCTGGCGAGCGCCGTCAGTGCGGACCGGATGAACGAAGGGCCCTGCGGCGCCTCCACCGCGACCGAGTGCCCCATCCCGGCCAGCCAGTCGGCCAGCATTCTGGCCTGGGTGGTCTTGCCTGCTCCGTCAAGCCCGGCGAAACTCACCAGTGCCGCCTGTGCGCTGACCGCTCGGCTGCCCGGCACGGCACCATCCTCTCCGCGGGACGCGCCCGCCAGGCAGCCAGGTCGGCCGCCTGTGGCAGCCGCCCAGCGCCGCTCTGCCTCGCGGCACGGTGCCGCCCAGCATAGTCATGCTGCCCCGAATTGAAAGCCGGGAAAAGGGCGTGCATGAAGTTACCGAGGTTGCACGTCCAGGGCGTGACATTTGGTTGACACCACTGTCCCGGCGGACCTAGCCTGCGTTTGATAACGGCCGAGGGTGAGGAGGAAGAATGATCATCTTCAAGAATGTGCGCGTGCTGCCCAAGCCGAAGGCGGAAGAGACCAAGTAACGCCTGGCCGCGATCGCGGCACGCGGAGCAGATGCGTGCGGCGGGGACTGTCGGATGATCAGTCCCCGCCGAACTCGTGGACCACCGTACATTCAACGGCATGCCACTGCCGAATACGGCACGCCGCGTCCGCGGATTTCCCGCCGGTCTCATGAGTACCGTTCGCGCTCGCGGGCTGGCTGATTTCCGCCCGGCCCTGGTTAACCGTCAGACTGGGAGCTCCGATGCCGGATCCGATCATGCAGGCCGATCCTGACGCCAGCGGCGCGGCGTGATGCCGCGCCTGGCAGTCCCGCTCGGCAGCCCGGACGCCCTGCGGCAGCTTCTGGCCAGCCGGGGCATCGGCGCTGCCGACGACGAGTCGCTGTTGCGGATCGCCCGGGCACCCGAGCACAAGCTGGCGGTGACCATGCTGAGCGGGTGGGAAGCCGCCGGGCGGAGCCTGCGTCCCGAGCAGAGTGCGGAGCTTTCCGATAACCGGCGCCGGATCGACCGGTACCGGAGCACGTGGACCGTCATCACCGGCGCCGCGCCAGGCGCGCACCTGGTCAAGGGGGCGATGATCGCGGCGCACTATCCGCCTGGCCTGCTGCGGGCAGCCGGTGACATGGATGTGATCTGCCCCGCCGACCAGCTCTGGCGTGCGGCTCGAGCACTAGCAGCGCAGGGCTGGCAGCTCGGTGCCTTCACCATTGTCCGGGCCCGGGTGGGGTCGGTGTCCGGTTCTGACCCTGACGATGCCGTCGGCCAGCCGGAGATCTCGATCGAGCTGAATCAGCCGTCGGATTCCGCCGATATTGACGAGGCGTATGGCGTGGAGCTGCGGACCGTGGACGTAGCTACCAGCCTGCGGATGTCAGCCTGGCGGCTGTCCGGGGCGCCGATGCCGCCGGTCGCCGCCAGCATCCTGGCTCTGGCGGCTGAACGGTGGGAGCGGCCGTTTCGCTCCCGTGACATCTACGACCTGGCGGTGCTCTGCGACCACCTGGATGAGGCGGAACGCACGAGCCTGAGCGCCGCGCTGACCATCACCGGGCTGTGGCCGGAGATGCGGGAGCTGTCGGGCCTGCTGCGCCGCTCAGGCCTGCGGCCGGAACCGCGGCTGCCCGGCGGCCGCCGGGCAGCATGGCGGGCCCGCGCCGTCCGGCTGGCGCGGATGCCAGCTCGCTGGTCGCATCCGCTGCGGATACTCGGCTACCTGACGATCGCAACCGTGGACACCGACCGCGGCGCGCTGGCCGACCGGTTGTCGCGGGTGGTCCATGAGCGGATCGGCACCTGGCGGCTGCTGCGGCTCGGGCTGCCGCTGTTCGCCGTGCCGCTGCCTGCCGTGCCGCCGGACCCCGGATCGCCGGGTGACGAGCCGTCCGCCGAGCGCCCGTCGGGCGCGACCGCAGAGCTGCCGGACGGGGAGCGCGAACCGGATCAGATGCGCCTGGTGCGGCGCGGCAGCCATCTCGTCGCGCTCACCCCGATCGGCTCGTTCCTGATGGTCGTCGGCTCGTGTCAGGAGAGCTGGCTGGAGGAAGCCGCGGCCGGGCCGCGGGAGGCCGTGCCGGAACCGGCAGCCGGCCAGCCGCGCGGATAACGCTCAGCGCACACGGTGCTGGTTGCACTGTGCTGGCTGCACGGGGCTGGCTGGACTGTGCTGGCTGCACGGGGCTGGCTGCACGGGCGGGGAGCGAGAGGCAGAGCGCAGCCGGTTGCGCCGCGCCCGTGTTGCCAGCACCGTGCAACGCAACCGACTGGTCACCTCAGTGTCGAGTCGGCTAAAGCTTGCTGCCGCCCTTCAGTTTGCTACCGCCCTTCATCCGTTCACCCCCTTTCTTCGCCATGCTCAGCCGCCGGGAATGGACGTCATATTCTTCTGTCAAGCCGCACTCTCATACCGAGAGCCAGTCGGGCCCGATGCACTGGTCGCCGCATCTTCTGGCTAAGTCTGCCATCACGTCAAAGCCCGTTCTTTCGTGCATAAATAAATAGCCCCGGTCCTGTTGACGATCTTATTGCGACCGAACTCAGCATATCTCACCGGGCCTGCGCCGACAATGACGTATCATCCGACCTGGACCATTTCAGAGTATTTCAGAATATTCAGAGAATTCCGAATACTGCCAGCGAATCCCGCCGATCCTGCCCGGGCGACCCCGCGAGCGGCGCGTCCCGCTGGGCCGGCGAGCCCCCGCCTGGCCCGGCTGGGACGCCAGCGGATGAGCCGATGAGCTGGCGTTTCGGGCTGACGTCTAACCGGCAACGATTGCCTAACGGGCCCGGGCCAGGCCGGGCCTGCGACATATCCTGCTAGTCACGTAGCCAGCGGTGGTGTCGTCTGGCCCGGTTCAGGGCCGTGCGGTTACCTGGAGGGTCCGGCACGTCGATGGGATTGCGAGGCTCCTTCATCTGGCGGCGGGCGGGCTCGACCCGGTTGCTGCTCGGCAGCGTGCTGCTCAGCACGCTGATCGCCGCATCCCTCAGCGCGGCGCTGGCCGGATTCGCGGCAACGTCACTGCCTCAGGCGGTCAGCGGGGAGCTGAAGCAGTCGCCGCGCACCACGATCGCGATCGAAGGCGCGTTCAACGCCGCCCAGGCACGCGCGGACGGGCCGGCGGTCGTCGCCGCGGTTCGGCGTGCCTTCGGCACGATGCCCTTCGCTCTGCACGAGGCCCTGTGGTCGGACCCGATCGAGCTGCCAGCTCCCCGTGGCGCTAAGACAATACCTCTGGTCCAGGCGGCGGCGCCCGATCAGATCAGGGCATACGTCGCGCTGGTCAGCGGCACCTGGCCAGGGCCGCCACGGCCGGGCGCGCCGGTCGGCGCCGCGGTGCCGGCCACCGCGGCCAGCGCACAGCACCTGGTGCCAGGAGAGCTGCTCACCCTGCGCGACCGGCTGACCGGAGCGAGGGTCAGATTCCGGCTGACCGGCACGTACCGGCCGCTCGACCCGGCGTCACCTTACTGGGGCCTGGACCTGATCGCGACGTCAGGAATCAGCGTGCAGCCGGGCTTCACCACCTACGGTCCGCTCGTGGTCGCCCCTGGTGCGTTCGGGCCCGGCGGCCTCGCCATCGGCGGCGCCAGCTGGCTGGTCCTGCCGGACACCACGCGGATCGGGGCTGCCCAGCTGAATCCGCTGGCCGCCCGGATCAGCACGTTGCAGGCATACCTGAGCCGATCGTCGGCTCTCGGCGGCCTACAGGTCAGTACGGGCCTGCCTGCCTCTCTCTCCGGCGTCGCCACCAAGCTGGTGGTGGCCAGATCGCTGCTCACGATCGGCGCGCTCGAGCTGCTCCTGCTAGCCGGCACCGTGCTCACGCTGACCGCCCGCACGCTGGCCAGCCAGCGCGAGGAGGAGTCGGCCGTGCTCAGCGCCCGTGGGGCGGGGCGCTGGCAGCTCGCCAGGCTGGCCGTCGCCGAGGCGCTCATGGTAACGGTCGCGGCGGCAGCGATCGGCGCCCTGGCCGGCAACCGTCTGGCCGGCCTGCTGGCCAGCGCGGGCTCGCTGCGCTCGATCGGCCTGCGGGCCGGCGGGATCCCCCTGGCCGTCTGGTGGACGGTCGGCGCCGTCCTGCTGCTCTGCACGGCGATCATGCTGTGGCCTGCCCTGCGGCCAGGCACACCGGGCGCAGTCCGGGTACGCAAGGGCCGCCGGGCAGCCGTCGCGGCCGCGGTCAGGGCGGGTGCCGACGGCGGGCTCATCCTGCTCGCCCTGCTCGCCGGATGGCAGCTGCGCCGGTACTCCGCGCTCAGCCAGTCCGGCGGCCTCGGGATCGATCCGGTGCTCGCGGTGGCGCCCGCCATCGCCCTGGCTGCCGCGACCGTGCTTCCGCTGCGGCTGCTGCCGCTGCTCGCCAGGGCCACGGACCGGCTGGCGGCCAGGACCCGCAGGCTGGGCACGGCGATGGCGAGCTGGGAGATCAGCAGGCGGGCGGTTCGGCAGAGCGCCCCCGTGCTGCTCGTCGTGCTGGCCGTCGGAACATGCACGCTGGCGCTAGCACAGCACCAGACCTGGCACCAGTCGGTCATGGACCAGGCCGCGTTCGCGGCCGGGGCTGACGCGCGGGTGGAGGTGCCGGTGCCGGTGCCGTTCGGGCGCGAGGCAGTGATCGCGCACGCACGAGGCGTCACCGCGGCCATGCCCGTAACCACCAGCCTGGTCGTGCCGAGCGGCGGCCAGGTGCTCGCCGTGGACGCCAGCAGCGCACCAGCGACCGTGCTGCTGCGCGCCGATCAGTCCGCGCAGCCGGCCGCGGCGCTCTGGCGACGAGTCGTTCCCGCCCGTCTGCCGAGAACGGTCACCCTGCCTGGCAGGCCGGACCGGCTGGAGATCACCGCGAGCCTGGATCCGGGAGCGGGCAGGGACCTGCGACCCGTCTCCGTGTCGGCGTCGGTTCAGGACGCCGCCGGAGTCGTATTCTCGGTCCCGGCCGGCCTGCTGCCTGACGACGGGCACGGCCACCGCCTGATCGCCCAGCTGTCCAGGACCAGGCAGGCGATCTACCCGCTGAGGCTGCTCTCGGTCTCGGTCTCCTACACGCTGCCGCCGGTCCCTTCGCGGCGGCGCGCCCCGGCGGTGGCCGCACGGAGCGCGACCCTGACCGTGCGCGGCCTCGCCGTGGCGGCCGGCTCGCACGGCGCTTTTACGCCGGTATCCGGATCCGGCCGGACGCTCGCCGACTGGCGGCCCGTCGTCTCGGCGCCGAGCCTGGCGGACCCGTCCGCCGTCGGCACGGCGCCAGATCTGATCTCGGTGCAAGGTTCCGCGGCATCGGTGAGCATTGCCTTTCATCCGGGTGATGGCCAGATCGCGGAGTTTGGCGTGCTCTATCCGTACGTACCGGCTTCAGGGCTGGTGACGCTGACCGCCCCGGTGCCATTCACCGTGATTCCCGGAATCGCCACCCAGGCATTCCTGCATGGCAGTCACCTGGCGGTGGGCGACCTGCTCCAGATCTCGGCTGGTCAGCAAGTCATCACCGTCAAAATCGTCGCGGTGGTCGCGGACTTTCCCACGATCAGCGGAACCGTGGGCGGGCTGATCGTCGATCAGGGGGCGGCCCAGGACATCATGGCCGCGCTGTCGGCGCCTCCGCTGACGGTGACGCAGTGGTGGCTCGCCACCAGGTCTGGATCGCAGCCGCCCGGGCTGCCAGCCGGGGCGATCGTGACCGACCGCGCGCGGCTGCTCTCGGCGCTTGAGGCCGATCCGCTGTCGGCGATACCGCAGCAGGCGGTGCAGTCGATCGCGGTGGCGGCGGCGCTGCTCGCGATCCTGGGGTTCTCGGTCAGCGTCGCGGCGAGCGTGCGGGAACGCCGCTCGCAGTCCGCGCTGCTCGCCGCGCTCGGCGTCGACGGGGCGGCACAGGCCCGCCTGCTCTGCCTTGAGGCACTCGCGCTGAGCCTGCCGGCCGCGGTCACCGGCCTGCTGCTCGGCACTGTCCTGGCGCACCTGCTCGTGCCCGCCGTGACCCTGACAGCGACCGCTGTGGCACCGGTGCCATCGGTCCTCGTCGAAGTCCCGCTGGCCACGGCGGCGCTGCTGGCGCTGACGATCACCGCCGTTCCGGTTCTCGCCGCGGCCGCGACGGCGGTCCGCCGGCCCGACGCGGCCGCGCAGCTGCGCGTCGCGGAGTCGATATGACCGCCGCGGTACGCCGGGTCCGGGCCGGCTGGATTTCGCTGACCGGCACCGGCACGGTCGTCAGCGCCGTCCTGGGCCTGATGGTCCTCGCCATCGTGTTCGTTGCCGTCGCCGCGCCGCGGGCGAGCCTGAATTTCCGCACGAAGGCGCTTCAGCAGCTGCTCGCCGCGGTGCCGCCGCTGGCCCGGTCGGTCGAGGCGACCATCGACTACCCGACCCTGAGTGTCGCTTTCGGGTACGTCCCTGGTGCGCCAGGTTCCCAGATAGAGCCGCCGCAGATCGATTCGGTCCGGGCCGAGCTGGCCGGGAACCTGGGCGCCCTCAAGCTGCCGCTGGCATCCGCGGCGAGCCAGTGGTCGGGCCTGGCGACAAGCTACTCGCCGGTCACCAGCGGCGCGGCGCGCAGCGCCTACTTCGGCCCCGCTCCGCCGCACGTGGAGCTGCTCTACCGGAGCGATCTTGGCCGGTTCGCCCGGATCGCCGCGGGAAGCCTGCCTGGCGGCTACTCGGTAGCCGGAAGGACGCCCCGGTTCCAGGTCGCTGTCACCGCCGCCACCGCGGCCAGATTCGGCCTGCATCCCGGCTCGATCCTGCACCTCGGCGGGCTGGCCGAGCTCGCCGTGACCGGAATCCTCCGTCCGGCCGCGCCGCGCTCGGCGTTCTGGACCGAGGACCCGAACGCAGCCGCGGCGTCGCTCAACTCAGGCCACGTATCGGTGGTCGGCTGGCTCGGCGGGGTCTTCATCGGACCAGCGGAACTCGGCGACCTTCAGGACGTCTTCGATACCGGCCAGATGCGGCTGTACTGGACGTTCCCGCTTGATGTGCGCAGCCTGGGCGCGATTCAGGCCGCCGCCGTCTACGACGGCCTGACCAGGGCCATCTTCAGGGCCGGAGTGCTCACCCGGAGCGTCCAGTCGCCCATGTCGGTCACCGTGTCGTCGGGCATGATCGGCACGCTCCAGACGTTCGTCCAGGCGCAGAGCCAGATCGGGAGCCTGCTCTCGCTGCTGTATGTCAGCCTCGCGATGGTCGGCGCGGTCGTCCTGCTGCTCGCCAGCCGGCTGCTCGCCGATCGCCGGGCCGCGGAGTTCGGGCTGATGCGGGCCAGGGGCGCCGCATTCAGGCAGCTGGCCGGGCTGGCTCTGCGCGCGGGCCTGGTCGTCGTGCTGCCCGCGGCCGTCGTCGGCGCGGCGCTCGGGGTCGCTGTCACGCCGGGCGACAACGAGCCGCTCGCGTGGTGGCTGGCCGGCCTCACCGTGCTCGTCGCGGCGGTCGGCATTCCGGTCCTCGCCGTCAGGCGGACGCCGGCTACCGGGCTGTCCACTGAACGACCGGACAGCCCGCCGACCCGGATCGGGCGCGGCAGGCGCCTGGTCGCCGATGTCACGCTGGTGGCCGCGAGCGTGGGCGGCCTGGTGGTGCTCAGGCAGCAGGGGCCGCCGCCGCCGGGCGGCACCGACCTGTACACCAGCGCCGCGCCGGTCCTGGTCGCCATCCCGCTGGCCGTCGTGGTGGTCCGCCTGTACCCGGCGATCGTGCGCTGGCTGGTGCGGCTGGCCGGGCGGCGGTCCGGCGTTACCGTCTTCGTCGGGCTGGCGCGCGCCGCGCGCTCGTCGCTGACCGCCGTGCTTCCGGCGTTCGCCCTGGTGCTCGCGCTCGCGGTGATCGCGTTCGGTGCGATGCTCCGGGTCGCCATGGCGCGCGGTCAGGTAGCCGCCTCGTGGCAGCAGACTGGCGCCGACGCGGTGATCGACACCTCGCATTCGAACGTGCCGCTTGGTCCTGCGGCCCAGCGCGCGATCGCCGCGGTACCCGGCGTCCAGCGCGCGACCGCGGTCAGCGTGGTGGCCGCCCAGACGGCGGACGGGACAGCGCTGACCCTTCTGGTGGTCGATCCGGCTAGCTATGCGGCGCTGATCGCTGACACGCCGCAGCCCCCGTTCCCGGCGTCGGCGCTGGCCAGGCCATCGAGCCCGGCGGGCCAGGGATCGGCGCCTGCTCCGTTTCCAGCGATCGTGTCGCGCGGCGCAGCCGCCGTGATCGGGCGAGGCGCCCGGCTGCTGGTCGGCGCCAGCACGCTGCCGGTTCGCCCGGTCGGCACGATCGCCGGCACGCCCGCCGCGATCGGCAGCACCGACCCGTTCATCGTGCTCCCGGCCTGGGCGCCCGGGCCTGAGCAGGCGCAGCCTAACGTGATGCTCGTCGTCGGCCAGCATCTCGATGTCGCGAGACTGCAGGCCGTGATGCGGCGGGTGCTTCCCGGCGCCTCGGTCACGTTCCGGTCCGCGCTGCTCGATGCGCTTGCCGCGGCGCCGCTGCCGCGGGGCACCTACGTGACGTTCGCCGTGGGGTCGGCGGCTGCCGCGCTGTTCGGGGTGGCGATCATGCTGATCATGCTGGTGCTCGGCGCCAGGCAGCGGGAGCTGACCCTGGCCCGGCTCGCCACCATGGGCCTGTCGCCCGGGCAGGCCAGGCGGCTGGTGGCGGCCGAGACGCTGCCGTCGATCCTGGCGGCGACCGCCGGCGGCGTAGCCTGCGCGCTGGCGCTGGTGCCGCTGCTCGCGCCGGTTATCGACCTGTCGGTGCTGACCGGAACCGGCTCGCCCGTCCCGGTACGCGCCGATCTCCCGGTGCTCGGTTACGCGGCGGCCGTCCTGCTGGCCCTGGCGCTGGCGACCCTGTTCGCGCAGTCCGCCGCTACCCGGATGCGCGGCGCCGCGCGAGCCCTGCGAGTTGGTGAATGATCATGAGCCGGAGGTGCCGCCGATGACGATGTCAGATCCGGACTGGCCAGGGGCGGGCGGCAAGACCACCGGTGTCACCGCCGCCACCGGGATCAGTGAACTGGTGGCCGAGGCCGACCGGGTCCGCCGGGTCTACGGCGAAGGCGCCCTGGTGGCCTGCGACCGGCTGGTGCGCATCTACGCCGCCGAAGGCATCGAGGTGCAGGCGCTCCAGGGTCTTGACCTGCTGATCAGGGATGGCGAGCTGACCGCTCTGGTGGGGGCATCGGGAAGCGGAAAGTCGACGCTGATGAACATCCTCGCCGGGCTCGACACGCCGACCGCAGGCTCGGTCCGGGTGGCCGGGCATGACCTAGCCAGCATGACCGCTCGCGAGCGGCTCAGCTACCGCAGGACGACAGTCGGCTTCATCTGGCAGCAGACCTCGCGCAACCTGCTGCCGTACCTGACGGCCCGGCAGAACGTGATCATGCCGATGTCCTTCAGCCGGGCCGGGCGGCGCGCCCGTGCCAGCCGGGCCGGCGAGCTGCTCGAGGTGCTCGGTGTCGCGCACTGCGCCGACCGCACGCCGGAGATGATGTCCGGCGGCGAGCAGCAGCGGACCGCTATCGCGACGGCGCTGGCCAACGGCCCGCGGCTGCTGCTGGCCGACGAGCCGACCGGCGAGCTCGACAGCGCGACCGCGATGGACGTCTTCGCCGCGCTCCAGACGGCCAACTCCGAGCTGGGCGTGACCGTCCTGGTGGTGACGCACGACCCGGCCGTCTCAGGGCAGGTGCGCCGCACGATCGCGATGCGAGACGGCCGCACCAGCAGCGAGACGCTGCTCAGGTCGTCGGCGGACGACCACGGCAACGCTGTCCATCACGCGGTCGAGTACGCGGTTCTCGACCGCGCCGGCCGCCTGCAGCTGCCGCACGACATGCTCGAGCCGCTCGGCATGCGAGACCGGGTAAGGCTCGAGGCGGAGCCCGACCATATCGGGGTCTGGCCCGACGTCCAGCCAGGAGAGGGTCAATGACAGACAGATCACCCCTGGGTGAGCAGGCCGCCTCGGCCGGTCCGGCCGGTGGCGTGGCCGCCGATCCGGCGCCGCTGCTCGTCGAGGCACAGAACGTCACCCGCACCTTCGGCAGCGGCGGGACGGCGGTCCAGGCACTTCGCGGGGTCTCCTGCGGAGTCCGCCAGGGCTATCTGACCGTGCTCGTCGGCCGATCGGGATCTGGCAAGACGACCCTGCTCAACATCATCGGCGGGCTGGACCAGCCGACCAGCGGGACGGTCAAGGTCGGCGGGCGGGACGTGACCGCGATGAGCGAGCGGGAGCGGATGCTGCTCCGCAGGCAGACCGTGGCCTTCATCTTCCAGTCGTTCGGCCTGATCCCGATCCTTTCCGCGGCGGAGAACGTCGGGATTCCGCTGCGCATCGCCGGATCAGATTCCCGCGCCCGCGAGGAACGTGTCAGGCAGATGCTCAGCGTCGTGGGCCTGGCCGAGCATGCGAAGCAGCGGCCGAACGAGCTGTCCGGCGGGCAGCAGCAGCGGGTGGCGATCGCCCGCGCTCTGGCCGGCGGCCCGCAGCTGCTGATCGCCGATGAGCCGACCGGGCAGCTGGACTCCCAGACCGGGCGCCAGATCATGCGCCTGCTGCGGACGGTCGTGCAGTCCGAGGGCATCACCGCTCTGGTCGCTACCCACGATCCGCTGCTGATCGAGCTCTCCGACTACGCGCTGCGGCTTGAAGACGGAGTCCTGACTGAGGCCGCCTGAGCTCCGGCCGCCGGGCGCCGCGTGGCGGTGGAATACTTCCGGCCTGCATTCGATCGTGATCAGCCCCGGTGTACCCAGCGCCAGGGCGGGCGGCCCGTTCTTCCGTCTGGCTGGTTACCAGCTGGTGCGCTAATGTCCGCCGGCAGTAGTCGCCGGCCGGCGGGCCGGCGCCGCCCGGCGGGTCGGCCGGACCGGTACCTGTGTCGTGATAGCGTCCGCGCCTAGGGAGGTGGCAGGGGTGCAGGTCAGCCGTCGGGCACTGATCGCCGGAGGCAGCTCGCTCGTCGCCGCGGCGATCCTGGCAGGCGGCCTTTTCCTGCTCAGTCAGGGGACATCGGGGTCGAAATCGTCCACGCCGAGCTCGACCCCCGGACAGCCGCTGACGTCGCCCTTTACCGGGGAGCCGGTCAAGCAGCTCGGCCCGGAGCTGATATTCAAGATCGACAATGTCGTCCAGGCCCGGCCGCCGACCGGTCTGACCAAGGCCGACATCGTCTACCTGCTTCCGGTCGACGGTGGCCTGAGCCGGATCTTCGCCGTCTTCTCGTCCCACATCCCTCCGGTCGTCGGGCCGGTGCGCAGCGCCCGGCAGGAGGACATCGAGCTGCTCAGGCAGTTCGGCAGGCCGGCCTTCGCGTTCTCCGGAGCACAGCCGCATCTGCTGCCGGTGGTCGAGCACGCCAGGATCGTGGATCTGTACGCCGGGATCGTCGGCGGCTACTACCGTGACCTCAGCCGGGTAGAGCCGTACAACCTCTTCGCCAGGACGCGCGACCTGCTCGCGGAGGCGCCGAACGCCAGCCGGGCGCGGGACATCGGCTTCAGGTTCGGCGCTGCCCCGGCCGGAGGCAGGCCGACCACGTCATACAGCGTCTCGTACCCGGCCGCGGCGTTCACGTTCCGGTGGTCGGCGTCGGGGCAACGGTGGCTGGTGTGGATGGACGGCAGGCCCGCGTATGCGACCGAGGGCGGCCAGCTCGGCGGGCCCACGGTAGTCGTTCAGTATGTTCGCGTCACCAGGTCGGTATTCCGCGAGCTCGGCGTCAGGCCGCCCTACGCTAATACGGTCGGCAGCGGGAGCGCCGTCGTGCTCCGCGATGGCCGTGCCTACCACGTGCGCTGGTCGCGGCCGGCCTTTGGCGGTGGCACTACGTTTACCTTGCCCGACGGTAAGCGGATGCTTTTCGCTCGCGGCCAGGTCTGGATTGTCTTCGGGTTCGGGCCCGGATCCACCTTCTGACCGCCACGGTCGCACCCGGAATCCTCTGGCAGCCGGGCACGCGGCTGGCATAATCTGTCTAGCTGGGACATTGGCATGCCGACCGGCCAGGCGGCGGTCAGCGTGCACCGGACGGGAACTCCGCACCTTGTCGGCTCTTGTGCAGCATGCGACACTCTGAGATATTTAGCCGTTCCCAGGCCGGGACTGTGCACTGCGGGGGGACAAGGTCACGGTCGCTCCCGCGGTTAGCGTTCCGGTTGTCAGCTAACGAAACGAGCAGGAATCGGAGCGGGAGATGTTGACCGACATGCCGACCGGGCAGGCAGGTCCGGAGGAGCCGCAGACGCAGCCTGCCACGATTCAGCGACGTCGGCCCGACGCGGGCCAGGTGGTGCCCGGCCCGGCGGCCGCGGCGGCAGCGCAGATGCCCGACGTAGCGGGGGACCTGACCGACGAGCTGATCAGGTCCGATCAGTGGACCGACGCGATGCTGCAAGCCGCGGGGATTCCGGTCATCGACAAGCCGCTCGTCACGATCGGCGGCGGCATCGGATCATTCGTGACCGTGGACTACTTGCGGATCGCGGGCGTGAGCACCGACCGGATCGCGGTGCTGACGAATCTCGACTACCCCTGGCAGACATATGAGTACCTGACCAGGGTCTCGCAGATACCGCGTCCCGAGCGGATCCGTTCCGACTCGGCGTCCCGCCCGGACAATATCTGGGGATTTCCGTCCTACGCGGTTGCCGAGGCGATCAGCGACCGGTCGTTCGTGCCCTTGTGGCACGTGCTGATCGAGCCGATGTGGGCCGATTTCTACACGCCAAAGGCGGGCCAGGTATTTGCCGGGCTCGAGCGCGAGAGCAAGCGGATCGGCTTCACCTCGATGCTGGTCAAGGGTCAGGTCAGGATGGTCAGGAAGCGCCAGGGCGGCGGTTACTTCGTCATCCTGACCCCGATGCTCGGCTCTGGCCCGACCAAGCGGGTCGCGTACCGGGCGGAGTTCGTTCACCTCGCGGTCGGCTACCCGGGCCTGAAGTACCTGCCTGAGCTCCAGGAGTTCAGGACAGCGCATCACGACTTCCACCACGTGGTCAGCGCCTACGAGGAACACGAGCACATCTACGAGACGGCCAGGACCAAGCACATCGTGGTCATGCTCCGCGGCGGCGGCATCGTCGCGTCCAGGGTTCTGCAGCGCCTGATGGACGACCGGGCGAAGTACGGGCTGTCGACCGAGATCGTGCACCTGTTCCGCACCTACATCGCAGGCGCGCACGGGCCGAACGCCTGGAACCGCCGCAAAGGCGGAAACGGGTTCGCCTACCAGGGCTTCAACTACCCGAAGTCGGTCTGGGGCGGCCAGCTGAAAGCGGAGATGCGCACGCTGGAAGGTGACCAGCGGGCGGCCAAGTACAAGCTGATGGGCGGCACCAATACGCCATGGCGGCGGCGCTGGCAGGCGCAGATGAACGAGGGCCGCCAGGCTGGCTGGTACCGCACGATGACCGGCACGGTAGACCAGATGCGGCTGGATGGCGGCAAGATCGTCAGCGTGGTCAGGACGTCGGCCGGCATCGTCGAGGTGGCCGCCGACTTCGTGATCGACTGCACCGGCCTTGAGGCCGATATCGCCGAGCACCGGGTGCTCGCCGATCTGCTCGAGCACTCCGGCGTAGGGCGCAACCCGCTCGGGCGGCTTGATGTCGAGCGGACCTTCGAGCTGCGCGGCACCGCGAGCGGTCCCGGCGTCGTCTATGCCTCGGGAGCGACAACGCTCGGCGGCTACTTTCCCGGGGTGGATACGTTCCTCGGGCTCCAGGTCGCCGCGCAGGAGATCGCGGACGACCTGGCCAGGCGCGGATTCTGCCGGCGAATCGGTACCCTGCGATCGGTACAGCAATGGCTGCGCTGGGCACGTAATAGGCAGCCCTAGCCCGGGCCGTCGCTATCGGAAACTTCTCGGCGAGACAGGAGGCAGGAGCGTGCTACCCACCCTGGGCGGCAGGATTCAGACCAGGCTGGTGCTGCTTGCCGTGATCGGCGGGCTGGTCACCCTGATCATCGGCCCTGTGCTGCCGGGATCCGCGCCGCTGTCCGTCGTCTACCGCAACAACTTCCTGATCCTCATCGCGGTGGCCGTGCTCGGGATCGGCTGGGAGTGCCTGTACCACTTCGTCATGCAGTGGCGCTGGGAGAAGGACTGGCCGACGTTCTTCGGCCTGACCACGCTGGTTCCCGAGGGCCTGCTCGTCTGGCTGCTGCTGCGCGGCGGCGACATTCCGGGAATCAGGGGCACCGTGCCCCCGGACGCTTTCTGCGTCGATTTCCTCGCGGTCTGGCTATCGGTATGGCTGGTGGCTAACGGGCCGATGCGAGTTCCGTTCATCCGGTGGCGCTTCCACGGCGGGAGACTGGTGTGAGCGACTTGAATCATCCGCCCGGACTGTGGCCGGTGCCCGGTGACGGGGTGCTCGCCCGGCACGGCGATCTGATCCTGCTGAGCAGCCTGGAGTCTGGCCAGTTCGCCGACGTCCTGCTGGACCTTCTCGAGCAGATCTCCGGTTCCGGCGGGGACGGCCGCCGGTTCGCCGATGCCGTCGCCGACGCGCTCGAGATCGAGGCGATGGGCGGCGCCGCTGGCGAGGGGGCGGGCGCCGAGACCGACTCGGCTCCTGGTCCGTCGGTGCTGGCCTTCGGTCCGGCGGGTTCCGGGCTCGCGGTCACCGTCAGCGGCAGCGCGTGGGCGGACGTCGTCACCGCTCACGGCGTCCAGCGGATCGCGGCCGGACAGCCCGGCATGCTGCTGCGCTGCCTGCTCAGGTCACCGGCCAGCGCCGTGCGCGGCGGCCTCGGCCCTAGCGGCGACGGCGAGGCCCGCACCGACCGGTTCTCCCGGCTGGACGGCGGCACGCTGCGGGCAGGCGGCCTGGCATACATCCCTGGCGCGGGCGCCTATCAGCGGCGAGCGGCCGCAGCGCCCGGCGAGGCGGACCGGCAGGCGGCCGACCTCGCGGCCTCCCCGGCCGAGCATGCCCCGCCCGACCAGCCGCTGCCTGACCAGCCGCTGCCTGACCAGCCGCTGCCTGACCAGCCGCTGCCTGACCAGCCCCTGCCTGACCAGCCCCTGCCTGACCAGCTGCTGGCTGGCGCGCCGCTGGCCGGCGGGCCGCCGGAGGCGCCGCCTGCCGAGCCCGAGCCCGCACAGCACGCGGTTCCTGATCTGCCCGCGCCCGCTGATGCCCCGGCCGCCGAACCGCCGCCAGCGGCCGCGGCCGCCGAGCCCGAGTGGGCACGGCACGCGATTCCCGACCAGCAGCCCCCCGCCGACCAGCCTCCGGCCGGGGGACTGCCCGCCGAGTTCCCGGCCGGGGGACTGCCGGGCGAGCAGTTTCCGGCCGCCGAGCCCTGGCCGCCGGTGCGTGGCGAGGCGGCGCCCGGCGAGCGATGGCCGACCGCGGCCGTGCTCATTCCCGGGACGCCGCCAGCTGACATTCCGGGGACCGCGCTGGCCGAACAGCCGCAGTCCCCGCCGCTGCTCCCGCAGGTCGAGGCCGGTGACCTGGCCGGGCGCGAGGCGACCATCGCGCCGGTCGGCGGTCAGCCGTTCGAGGCCGTGCTGCTCAGCGGGCCCGCCGGGGCCGAGCTCAATGTGCCTGGCCGCCCGCCGCTGTCCAAGGCGAAGGATCTGCCGCCGGGGACGAGCAGTTACTCCGAGGGGCTGATCATCCAGGGCGTCTACTGCAAGAACGGTCATTTCGATGACCCGGAGGCGCTGTTCTGCGCGGTCTGCGGCATCTCGATGAATCAGCAGACGCTGGTGCCAAGGCCCGGCCCGCGGCCGCCGCTTGGCGTGCTCGTGCTCGACGACGGCTCGGTGTTCCAGCTGGACAAGGACTACATCATCGGCCGCGAGCCGAGCCTGGACGCGTCGGTGGCCTCGGGGCGAGCCCGTCCGCTGCGGGTCGCTGACGACTCGGGGATCGTGTCCCGGGTGCACGCCAGGGTCCAGCTCGACGGCTGGCGGGTGCTGATGACCGATCTGGGGTCGGCCAACGGCACGCGGGTCAAGCTGCCGCGCCAGCCCGCCGACCAGACGCTGCTGCCGCAGGTACCGATCGTGCTCGGGCCGGGGAGCCAGATCGACCTGGGCGGCCGCGTCTTGCGCTATGAGTCGCACCGGGGCCGGTGAGCCAGCTGAGCGGCACCGCCGCCGGATCGCGAGGAAGCTGCCATGACCGACCATGACGTCCAGCTCCTGCTGGCCGATCTCGCGCTGATCATCGTCTTGGCGCGCGTGTTCGGCGCGGCAGCGAAGCGGATCGGCCAGCCGCCGGTGCTCGGCGAGATCGTCGCCGGGATCATGCTCGGGCCCACCATCTGGAGCGGCCACATCACCACGGCGCTGTTCCCGAAGACGCTGATTCCGCCGCTCACCGCGCTCGCCGACCTCGGGCTGGTGTTCTTCATGTTCGTGGTCGGCTACGAGGTCGATCTCGGGCTGGTGCACGGCCGCGAGCGGGTCGCCGTGGGGGTGGCGCTCGGCTCGATCCTGGCGCCGCTTGGCCTAGGTGCGGTCCTCGGCGCCTGGCTCGCCCACCGGTATCACGTCACCAACATGGCCGTCTTCGTGTTCTTCGTCGGGACCGCGATGTCGATCACCGCGTTCCCTGTGCTCGCCCGGATCCTGACCGATCGCGGCCTGCACCGCACCATGATCGGCGGTCTCGCTCTGGCCAGCGCGTCCATCGACGACGTGCTGGCCTGGGCGCTGCTCGCCATCGTGTTCGCGATCGCCGGCTCGGGCGGCAACGGCCTGCGCATCGTGCTCGCTCCGGTCTACGCCGCCCTCGTGGTCTGGGTCGTGCGGCCGCTGCTCCGGCGGCTCGGCGATGTCTACCAGCGGCAGCGCAGGCTCACCCCGGCCGTGCTAGCCGTGATCATCGCCGGGCTCTTGCTGTCCTCGGCCGCGACCGACTGGATGGGCGTCAAGTTCATCTTCGGCGCGTTCATCTTCGGCATGGTGATGCCGAGAGACGCCACGGCGCTGCGCGAGGACATCCTGGCCCGGCTCGAGCAGGTCAGCGTGCTGGTTCTGCTCCCGGTGTTCTTCGTGATCGCGGGAATCAACGTCAACCTGTCCGGGATCGGGCTGTCCGGACTGGTCGACCTGTGCCTGATCATGGCAGTCGCTGTGGTGGGCAAGTTCGGCGGCGCCTACCTGGGCGGCCGGCTGACCGGCGTGCGGCCGCGGCAGGCCGGAGCGCTGGCAGCGCTGATGAACACCCGCGGGCTTACCGAGATCGTGATCCTGGCAATCGGCCTTCAGCTCGGCATCCTGGACAAATCGCTGTACTCGCTGATGGTCGCCATGGCTATCCTCACGACGGCGATGGCCGGGCCGCTGCTGAAGTACATCTACCCGAGCCGGATCATGCAGCGCGATATCGCCGAGGCCGATCGTGAGCTGGGCGGCCGGGCAGCCGCGCACCGGACCGTCGTGCTGATCGACTCACCCGAGGAGGCGGCGCCGCTGATCGACGTCGGGTCTCAGCTGGTCGCCAGCAGGTCGAACAGCGAGCTCGTGCTCTCGCACCTGGTGGCCCACCGGCCGGAGAGCGATCTGGACGGGGGGTCGGGGATAGGCGGCGACCTGCTCCAGATGACGCAGACGATGAGCCAGCTGCGCCGGCTCGCCGAGCGCGCGAAGGCGAGCGGCGTTTCCACGATCGTGCAGTCCAGGTTCAGCGATGACGTGCCCGGTGAGCTGCCCGGATACCTGGCAGCGGCCGGGCCGGACACGATCGTGCTCGGTCATGGCGGCCCGTCAAGCGCGGCGCTGAGCGCTGGCGGCACCACCCAGCTGGTGACCGTGCTCGCGCCATTGCCGCCGGCGCCGACCGCGGTTGTGGCACGCTGGTCTCGTGGTCCGGACGGCGCCGCTGTCGTGCAGGTGGCGGCGCGGATCGCGGTGGCGCGCGGGCTCGGCCTGGTGCTCACGCCGACCGGGCGGCCGTGCGCCGCGCTGGCCGCGGATCTGACCAAGCGCGGCGTGCCGGCGACGGCGGGAACGCCGCCTGAGGGCGCCGTTGTCGTCACCGCTGCCACCGGCGCGGCAGCCGGGCCGACCGCCTCCGGGGTCGCCGGGACGGGCGATGAAGCTGCCCGCCCGGTCGGCGGCGATGGTGCGGGGACGGCCCACCTTGCCGTGCTGGCGGGCAGCAACGAGTTCAGTGATGACCTGGACCAGTGGGTTCAGGCGCTGGAGGGAGCAGGCAGCATGAAAGCAGGCAGCCGTGAATAGTACTGACGCACGCCTGGAAGCCGACCGGTCCGGCATCGCCGACTATCGCTTCATCAGGGTACTCGGAGCGGGGAACCACGGCGTCTTCTACCTGGCCGGCCGACCTGAGCGGCTGCGGATCGACGCGGAATACGTGGCAGTGAAGGTGCTGTCCGGCTCCAACAGCCAGGACACGTTCCGCCGCGCTACCCGTGAGCTCGCGGCATTCGCGGCCGTCAGCTCGCCCTACCTGGTGACGCTCTATGACGCCGGGCAGCAGGGCGACGATCTGTATTACTCGATGGAGTACCTGCCGGCCGGATCGCTTGCCGACCCGGCCGAGAAGCTGCGGCCGGAGACGATACTCGCGGCGGTCGCCGACGCCGCGCGGGCGGCCCATGCGCTGCACGAGGCCGGGATCGCGCACAACGACATCAAGCCGGGCAACGTGTTGCTGTACGACGGCGGCGGGAAGCTGAGCGACCTCGGCCTCAGCCGGCTGCTGACACCGGGCCTGACGATCACCGGGCTCGGCTCGGCGGGATCCGTGGAGTACCTGGACCCGGCCGTGATCCGGGGCGAGACGCCGTCCCGTGCCACCGACATCTTCGCGCTCGCGGCGACCCTGCACCGGGCGCTGACCGGGGAGGGCCTGTACGGGACGCTGCCGGAGGACAACACGATGGTGGCGATGCGCCGGGTGCTCTCCAAGCCGCCGGTCGTCGCCTCGAGGCTGCCCGCCGGGATCAGGGACGTGATCGTCACGGCGATCAACGAGAATCCCGCCGCCCGCCCGGCTACCGCGCTCGAGCTAGCCGAGCGGATTGACGCGCTCTCCTCGGACATCGTCTGACCCGGCCGGCGCCCGTCGACCGGGACCGGCCAGGGCGCCCCGCCGCGTGATCGCGAAGGCGCCCAGGTAGCAGCCGGTGGCGACGGCCAGGATCGGGAAGCTCGGCGGGATCCGCGGCGCCGCGTAGGCGATCAGCAGCCCGGCCCACATGGAGCCGATCGCGATGCCGGCCGACAGCCACATCGCGCGGAACGGGCGGGCGGTCAGCCGCTGGGCCGTTCCGGCCGGAGCGGCGAGGAGGCCAAGGAGCAGCAGCGCGCCGACCGCCTGGGTGGCGGCCGCGGCGGTGACACCGACCAGGCCGAGGAACACGAACCCGAGCGTCCGCACCGGCACCCGTGACGCGCTGGCGACCGCCTCGTCGATGCTGGCGAACAGCAGCGGCCGGCCGATCACGATGATCGCGGCGCAGACGGCGGCGCTGACCGCCGTATCGGTGACCGCCTGGGTGCCGGAGAGCCCGAAGATCGTGCCGAACAGCACGCTGACGCCGGAGGTGCCGTTGGCGCCCCGCGCCGATGTGGTGTAGATCGTCAGGAACAGGGCGCCGAGCCCGAGCACCCAGGCGAACACGCTGCCGATCGCCGCGTCGTCGGCCCGGCCGCGTGCGCCGAGGGCGGCCATCGCGAGCGCGACGGCCACGCACGCCCCGTACAGGCCGATCAGCAGGCTGGTCCCGGCCGCCAGCGCCGCGAGCGCACCGGTGAACGCGACGTGGCTGAGCGCGTCGCCGGTGAAGACCTGGGATCTCAGCACGACGAAGTAGCCGACCAGGCCGGACGCGGCCGCGATGGCCGTGCCGGCGATAAAGGCATAGCGGAGAAACGGCTGACCCAGAGCGTTCGCGATTCCGCTGAACGGCCCGTTCGCCAGGCCGGTGAAGACACCATGCAGGACGCCGATCAGGGCGCGGTGCGCGACGCCGGCCAGCGGGCCGTGGGTCAGGCCCGGCGGGGCGGGGGCAGGCGTCATCAGGCGATCACCGGATCGGCGAGCTTGCCGCGGCGGCGTGCAGCGGCGACGGCTACCCGGCCGGCCGTCGCCAGGACATAGGCGGCGAAGCCGAAGGTCGTGATGAAGAAGCCGACCGGATAGACGGAGAAGTAAGCGGCGCCCAGCCCCAGCCAGACGATGACCAGTCCGAGTCCGATCGTGATCACGAAGCTGACCGCGGGGCGCGCGGTGAGCTGCTGCGCGGCCGCCGCCGGCATGACGAGCAGGGCGAACACCAGCAGCGCGCCGGTGATCTGGCTTACCTCGGCGGCGGCGGCGCCGAGCAGAACCAGGAAGACCGCCGACACCAGGCGGACCGGCACGCCGCGCACCCTGGCCACGTCCGGGTCGACGGTGGCGAAGAACAGCGGCCTGGCGATCACGGCAAGCACGGCGAGGGCCACGGCTGCCACCACGAGCAGCGTCAGCACCTGGCTGGCCGAGATGCCGAGGAACGTGCCGAAAAGCAGGCTGGTCAGGCCATTGAGGAAGCCGCCGTACAGGCTCACGAACAGTGCGCCGCAGGCCAGCGCGAATGCCTGGACCGTGCCGATCACGGCCGATTCGCTGGACGCGGCCCGGCCGCCCAGCGAGCGCGGGACGAAGGCGATGACCAGGGCTGCCGCTATGGCGGCGGTGAAATAACCCGCGGTCGCGCTGACCCCGAGCAAGATGGCGCCCGCTGCGCCAGGAAAGGACACGATGGCCAGGGTGTGGCCGGCGAAGGCCTGGCGGCGCAGCACCATGAACCAGCCGAGGGCGCCGGCGGCGACCGCGACGATCGTCCCGGCCCGGAACGCGTTGACCATGAACTGATAGGCGAGCAGCTCGCGGATATCGCTGGCAATGTTCCAGCTCAGGCCGATGCCACTAGCGGGAGCGAGCATGCTGATCACCACTGTGCCGTCACCACTGTGCCGTCACCACTGCGCGTCACCACTGGGCCGTCACCATTGCGCGTCACCACTGCGCGTCACCACTGCCTGGTGGCCACATCGGCGTGCCGGTCGGTGTGCCGGGCCGGCGCCTCCGGCTCGCCCACGACGACCAGGCGGCCGTCGGACGCGTGCAGCACCTCGATCGGTATCCCGTACAGCGCGCTGAGCGTCTCCGATGTGATCACCTCGGCCGGGGTCCCGCAGACGGCGCCGCCCCGCGCGATGTAAGCGACCCGGTCCAGGTACGGGAGAATCGGATTGACATCGTGGGCGACGAGCAGCACGGTCACCTGCTCTTCCTGGCAGATCCGCGAGATCAGGGCGGCCACTCCGGTCTGGCTCGGCAGATCCAGGCTGTCAAGCGGCTCGTCGAGCACGAGCAGCCGCGGCCGCCGCACCAGGGCCTGGGCGATCAGCAGGCGCTGCTGCTCGCCGCCGGATACCTGGCCGATCGGGCGGGACGCGAAGCCGGCGCCGCCGACCAGCTCGATCACCTCCGTGACGCGCTGCCGCGCCGCTCGCTGTGACCGGAGCAAGCGGGATCCCCAGGGCAGCGGGACGCCCCACCGCTCGCCGTCGCTGCCAAGGCGCACGACATCGACGCCCCGCACCCGCAGGCCGGCGTCGAAGCTCCGCCGCTGCGGCAGGTAGCCGACGTCGTGACCGGCCTGGCCGGCGGGACGCCCGAGGACCGTGACCGAGCCTGCCGCCAGCGGGATCAGCCCAAGCGCGGCCTTGACCAGCGTGGACTTGCCCACGCCGTTCGGGCCGAGCACGGCGAGGAACTCCCCGGGCGCGACGGTCAGGCTGACATCGGACCAGATGGCACGGCCGGACAGCCGGACCGCGGCGCGGTCGAACCGCACCGCCTCGTTCAGCCTGGTCGCTGCGCGCATCACGGTCGTCCCCTCCGGCGAGTTAGTGCCCGGTGGCCCTGGCCAGGGCGGTCTCGATTCCTCGCAGCTCCCTGACCTGCCATTGCTGGTAGCTGGCCGTGGGCGGAACTAGCGTCTCAGTGATCGTGGCGGTGGGGATGTGCATGGCCCTCGCCAGGACCAGCTGAGCCTGGACATCAGGTGTGACGTTCTGGCTGTTGTAGACGTAGATCCTGATCAGATGGCGGGTGATCTGACGGTCGATGGTCAGCTTGTCGGCCGCCGAGACCTCCGTTCCCTCGCTGATCGCCGTCAGGAACGACTGCGGGGTGATCAGCTTCAGGCCGAGCGCCGGGGCAAGCATCGCGAAGATCGACTCGGATGCGCCGACCGGCGTGCCAGCGTACCTAGCCCTGATCGCCGCGATCAGCGCGTCGTACTGCCGGAGCGCGACCGCCGCGAAGCGAGCCGCCCTGGCCGCGAAATAGCGGCGGTCGGTGGGATCGATCCTGGCGAAATCGGCGGTTAGCTGCCTGATCACGGTCTGCACATTCGCCGGGTTGTACCAGCGATGCGGATTCCCGCCGTCAGGAATGCCGAGCAGGCGGCCCACGTCCAGGACCACCGGACTGGCCTGGTCCGCGGAGAGCAGCTTCGGTACCCATGAGTCGTAGCCGATCCCGTTCTCGATCACGACCTGCGCGGTGGCGATCGTCCGCGCGTCGGCCGCGGTCGGCTCGTAGCTGTGCGGGTCGGTGTTCGGGTTGGTGATGATGCTCACCACCTGCACGTGGCTGCCGCCGATCTGGCTCGCGATGCTGCCCCAGAAGTTCTCCGCCGCGACGACCCGGACGACCCGGCTGCCGCTCGCGTCCAAGGTGCCGGCCGTCGTGCCGCAGGCGGCGAGCAGCAGCGCACCGGTCGCGAGCAGCGCCCAGAGGCACGGCAGGCGCAGCCGGCTGGCGCAGGCGTCCCTGTCTGGCATGGTGGCTGGCTCCTGAGAAACGGCAGCGGCAGAAGCGGTGTTCGAGCAAGTTATATGAAAACCGTTTTCATTTCAAGTTGCCGTGCTGGCGAGCTGAGCTGCGGTGACCGCCGAGCCGTGGCGTCGCAGCGCGGCGAGCAGGCCGCTAAGAATGGCGGCGACGGCCATCGCGGTCAGGTGGCCGACGGCGGCCACGTCCAGGCTCGTCAGCCCGCTGAAGATGTGGCCGACGAAGACGAGGATCGCGAGGTCGGCCAGCGCCGCCAGCCGGGCTGGCCAGGACCCGACCAGTACCGCGACGACGACGGCGGAAATGACCACGTAGGACGGCCCCACGTCGATGATCGTCCCGGCCGAGTGCGGCAGCAGGTTGTGCACCACGCGGTAGGCCTGGATTCCCTCGCTGGCCAGGGTGCCGATCACGTGCCCGGCGGCGCAGACCAGCGCGGTCCGCCAGTTACCAAGTGCTCGGTTCGCCCCGAACATGGCGAGCGGTATCAGCACGAGCCAGGCAAGCAGCGACGCCTGCGGGAGATAGGCCGATGCCACGATGACCGCGATCGGGTCGTGCGTCAGGTTCGTCACGTTGGTGCTCGCCAGCCGCAGTAGCTCTGCCTCCTGGCGTGCCGAGAGCGTGGCTAGGACGATATCTCCGATCGCGACCCCGGCCAGGAAGGTCCAGGCGACCGCGTACCGGGTGACCGCGTACCGGGTGAACACTGACCTGGGCGCGGACACAGGCCGGAAGCGGGGGAGGCGCATGCCGCAAGAGTAGCCAGCACCTGCCTGAGACATCCGCAACGCAATGTCCTGCTGCGCCGTCTATCCAGGCGAGCGCACGCCAAGGCGGGAGCGCTCGGCGGGCCGGAGTGCTGCGGGCAGAACGCTGCGGGCAGAACGCTGCGGGCAGAACGCTGCGGGCCGGAGTG